>JBOIBC010000130.1:0-4683 GCA_050739295.1 Gammaproteobacteria bacterium | reverse complement strand
CCCTCACTCACCCCGTACGCCATCAGCCCATGAACGACGCCAATCAGGATACCTTTTCCGACCACACGCCGGTCATGCGCCAATACCTGCGCGTGAAGGCTGAGCACCCGGACATCCTGGTGTTCTACCGCATGGGGGATTTCTACGAACTGTTTTACGACGACGCCCGCAAGGCCGCGCGGCTTCTGGACATCACGCTGACCCAGCGCGGTCAGTCCGCCGGCGGTCCCATCCCCATGGCAGGCGTGCCCTATCATGCGGTGGACAACTATCTCGTCAAGCTTGTGAAGCTAGGCGAATCGGTGGCGCTCTGCGAACAGATCGGCGATCCCGCCGCTGCTAAAGGCCCAGTGGAGCGCAGGGTGGTGCGCATCATCACACCCGGCACGGTCACGGATGAAGCGCTGCTGGAGGAACGCCGCGACAATCTGCTGGCGGCCGTGCACGGCAATGGCAAACGTTATGGCATCTCCGCGCTGGACCTGACAAGCGGCCGCTTCACGTTGCTGGAAGTGGACGGCGACGAGGCCTTGGGTGCGGAACTGGAACGCCTCAAACCTGCGGAATTGCTGTTCGGTGAGGACACGCTGCTGCCGCGTGTATTCACAGAACGTCCCGGCGCGCGCCGCCGTCCACCCTGGCATTTTGATGCCGCTACGGCTACGCGGCTTTTGACGGCGCAATTCAAAACCCGGGATCTCGCCGGTTTCGGCTGCGACGATATGGATATCGCCATTACCGCGGCGGGCGCGCTCTTGCAATACGTACAGGAAACCCAGCGCACTGCGCTGCCACACATCACCGGCTTGAGTGTTGAACGGCGTGACGAAGCATTGATCCTCGATGCCGCCACGCGTCGCAATCTGGAAATCGAAACCAGTCTTGCTGGGCGAACTGAACACACGCTAGCCGGAGTCATGGATCGCACCGTCACCTCCATGGGCGCGCGCCAGTTGCGTCGCTGGCTCAATCGGCCGCTACGCGATCACGCGCTTCTGCGGCAGCGTTATCACGCCGTTGCCATACTGCAGGAAAACCGGCACTACGAAACATTGCGGGAAACCCTGAACGGCATCGGCGACCTGGAGCGCATCCTGGCTCGAGTGGCGCTCAAATCCGCGCGCCCGCGTGATCTCGCACAGTTGCGCTATGCACTGGGTGAACTGCCTGTTCTCCAGACCCAACTCAAAGCTCTGGATTCACCGCTCATTCTCCAGCTTGCGTCTGACACCGGCAAACATCCCGAAACTCATACGTTGCTTGAAAAAGCCATCATCGAGAACCCTCCGGCGCTCATCCGCGACGGCGGCGTGATTGCGGAAGGCTACGACACGAAACTGGATGAACTGCGGCGCATCAGCGAGCATGCAGATCAATATCTCCTGGACCTGGAAGTGCGCGAGCGTGAACGTTCTGGCATCTCAACTCTGCGCGTCAATTACAACCGTGTGCACGGCTACTACATCGAAGTGACCCGCGCCCAAGCTGGAAACGTGCCTGCCGATTACATGCGCCGCCAGACCTTGAAAGGCGTGGAACGCTACATCACACCGGAGTTGAGGGGTTTCGAAGACAAGGTGCTGTCTGCCCATGAACGGGCACTGGCGCGCGAGAAGGGCCTCTACGAAGCACTGCTGGATTTACTCATCGAGAGACTGATGGATTTACAGAAAACCGCAACGGCGCTCGCTACGTTGGACGTGCTTGCCAATCTGGCCGAGCGCGCCGACTCGCTCAAACTCACGGCGCCGGAACTCGCCGACGCGTCCGTGCTGCATATAGAAGCCGGCCGGCACCTCGTGGTGGAACAGGTTATTGACACGCCATTCGTGCCCAACGACCTGGAACTCAACGAACAACGACGCATGCTCATCATCACCGGCCCCAACATGGGCGGCAAATCCACCTACATGCGCCAGATCGCACTCATGGTCATCTTGGCTCACATCGGCAGCTTCGTGCCGGCGGCACACGCCATCATCGGGCCCATAGACCGCATCTTTACCCGCATCGGCGCCTCCGACGATCTCGCCGGCGGCCGTTCTACCTTTATGGTCGAAATGGTCGAGACCGCCAACATTCTCAACAACGCCACGGATAAAAGCTTGGTACTGATGGACGAAATTGGCCGCGGCACCTCCACCTACGACGGCATGTCGCTGGCCTGGGCAGCAGCCAGCTACATCGCACGTGAATTGAAATCTTTCACCCTGTTTGCCACCCACTACTTCGAACTCACCGCGCTGCCGGAACTGGTGGACGGCTGCGCCAATGTGCACCTCGATGCCACCGAACACGAACACACGCTGGTATTCCTGCACACCGTAAAGGATGGCCCGGCGGATCGCAGCTATGGCCTGCAAGTGGCGGCGCTCGCCGGTGTCCCTTCACCGGTCATCACCCAAGCGCGAGAATATCTGGCGCACCTGGAACAAGCGCCACGACGTTTGAAAGAAAAGCCGAAAGACGAACAACAACTGGGACTGTTCGTACCACCACCCTCAATTATCGAGGAGAAATTACGGACGATTAATCCGGACGCGCTTACGCCACGCGAAGCACTTGAACTGTTATATGAACTGAAACATGAGGCTATAAAGGGCACGAACCGGTGAAAACACTCAGCCTGCGATTGATAAATCTACACGGAGCGAGATTGCCTCTGTATCCTCTTACCGACCTCAGCATTATGAGTGCTGAAATCGCCCATTTTTCAAGAACGTGATCACCTGCTCCGCGACCTCGTTGCCGAATAACAGGCTGGTGTGAGTCGCGTTTACTTCTATTGTGTCGGCCGCGCCGACAAGCCGTGTTTCTTCCACCGCCACCAAACCATCGTGAGGTTCGGGCAGATCGGGACGCAGCGGATTCATGCCAAAGCCACCGGTGCCGGCCAACACGCCCAGTTCACGCTCACCGTTCCAATGCGGCTCGTATTCTTCGGCAAGTCCGTCCGAACCGCTTTGGCCGAGTATCCAGCCGAGGTTTTTGGCCACCAGATTGCGCGCGGCGCGGCTGCCTTTCACGGGCGAGCCCAGAAGCACCACACGGCCACGCGGAATCTTCGTGCCCATTTCAAACATTCTCAGAATCACGAGACCACCGAGACTGTGCCCGACCAGATGCAATGTCACTGCATTCAAACCCGCAATGTAATCGGCAAGCCGCTGTGCGTTGGCGCGTACCGGTTCGAGCACGGTGTGGTAATGGAATTGATGGGTTTCAAAACCAGCTTGACCGACACGCAACCGCAACAGACTCAGCTCCAGGCCGGTCATGTACAGACCATGGACAAAAACGACGGTTTCTTTCGAGTCTTCAGCCACAACAGAACAGCGTCCATGAATTTATGCAGGGCGGCATACCCATGCCGTCGCTCATAATACGCCGGCACGCGAGTGCCGGCGTACAGTAACAAGTCAGGAGCAAAGCCAGGGTACTTCCTCGAAATCCGGTATCATTAGGGGGTCTGAAGTTTATCGTCGAACCCTCATGAATAGTTCAGCAATCCTTTCGCAACGACGCCATAGCGTAGTGGTCATGGTCGGAAGCGTGCGGATAGGCGGCGACGCGCCCATCGTGGTGCAATCCATGACCAATACCGACACAGCGGACGTGGACGCGACGGTCAAGCAAGTCGCGGAACTGGCCCATGCCGGTTCGGAACTGGTGCGCGTGACGGTAAACACCGGCGAAGCCGCCGCCGCGGTGCCGTATATCCGCGAGAAACTGCAGGCACAGAATATCCATGTGCCGATCATCGGTGATTTTCATTACAACGGCCACAAGCTGCTGACCGCGCATCCCGCCTGTGCCGAAGCGCTGGCCAAGTACCGCATCAACCCGGGTAACGTGGGCCGCGGCGCCAAACATGACCCGCAGTTTTCCACCATGATCGAAGTGGCGCTGAAGCATGGCAAACCCGTGCGCATCGGCGTGAATTGGGGCAGCCTCGACCAAGACCTTTTGACGCGCATGATGGATGAAAACGCATCTTTGACAACGCCAAAAGACGCCAAGGAAGTCATGCATGAGGCGATGGTGGCCTCGGCATTGCTTTCCGCGGGACGGGCCGAAGAACTGGGCCTGGCGCACGACAAGATCATCTTGTCCTGCAAGATGAGCGGCGTGCAGGATCTCATTGATGTTTATTCCCGTCTCGCGGCGCGTTGTGATTACCCCCTGCATCTCGGCCTCACGGAAGCCGGCATGGGCAGCAAAGGCATCGTGGCCTCCACCGCGGCGCTGGCCGTCCTGCTGCAGCAGGGCATCGGCGACACCATCCGGATTTCCCTGACACCCGAACCGGGTGGCGACCGGACCCGCGAGGTCATCGTGGCCCAGGAACTCCTCCAAACCATGGGCCTGCGGGCCTTTGTGCCACTGGTGGCCGCCTGCCCGGGCTGTGGGCGCACCACCAGCACCGTGTTTCAGCAGCTTGCCCAGGACATCCAGGGCTACATCCGCAACCGCATGCCCGATTGGAAGAAGGCCTATGCCGGGGTCGAAAACATGCGCGTGGCGGTCATGGGCTGCGTGGTAAACGGCCCCGGTGAGAGCAAGCACGCCAATATCGGTATAAGCCTGCCGGGAACCGGCGAAAGCCCCGTGGCGCCTGTGTATGTGGACGGGGAAAAGACAGTCACGCTCAAAGGCGGGAAGATCGCGGCAGAATTTCAGGAG
>JBOIBC010000129.1:0-4708 GCA_050739295.1 Gammaproteobacteria bacterium | reverse complement strand
CCGCAAGGCGGTGACTTCGTGCTTGTTGAAATACCGCATCAGGAACCAGACGCTCAGCCAGGCGAAGATGCCGGCCAGAATTCCGCCCGCAACAATGGTGAACATCAGGCCTTCCGGCATCAGCGCACGGTGCTTGATGAGCTTGGGCACTTCCAGCAAACCGGCTGCGCCGATGATGGGCGTGGCGAGCAGGAAGGAAAAGCGCGCGGAGGAAGCGTAATCCAGTCCCGACCACACGCCTGCCACCAGGGTTGTGCCTGAGCGGGAAATGCCGGGAATCAGCGCCAGCGCCTGGGCACAACCAATGCCAAAGGCGCGCCACCAGCCCATTTTTGTGAGTTCGTGCCGCGCCATGCGTTTCTTGAGCGCGTCGCCAATAAACAGAATCACGCCGTTCACCATCAGAAATACTGCGGCAATCGCGAAACCGCCGAACAAGCCGCGGATCCTGTGTTCCAGCAACAAACCGATGATGCCCGCCGGGATCGTGCCCACTACCAACAGCCAGAACAGACGCGCCTGCGGATTGTTCATGTTGCCGCGGGCTTTCCAGGCGCCGCCCAGCAGCATGAACCAGTCGCGCCAGAAGTATATAAAGAGTGCCGCGGCCGTGCCGAGATGCAACACAACGATATATGGAAGGAACCAGGACGCTTCCCGGTCTATGGGCCAGTGAAATACCGCCGGCACCAGGATGCTGTGGCCGAGGCTGCTGATGGGGAACAGCTCGGTGATGCCCTGCAGGATGGCGAGCAGCAGAAGATGCAGTGCCAGCATGAGAAATCCTTTCTAAGAAAACGCCGCGTTATGCGCGGCGACAAGGCTTTTTATCACTTACTGGCCAGCTATATCAACTCAGGTCAAACTTTATACCCTGCGCCAGCGGTAGATGATCCGACCAGTTGATGGTATTGGTCTGTCTTCGCATGTACTGTTTCCAGGCATCGGAACCGGACTCGCGGCCGCCGCCGGTATCCTTCTCACCGCCGAAGGCGCCACCGATTTCGGCGCCTGAGGTGCCGATGTTCACGTTGGCGATGCCGCAGTCGCTGCCCACTACGGACAGGAAATATTCGGCATTCTTCAGATTGGTGGTGAAGATGGCGGAGGACAGCCCCTGAGGCACGGCGTTGTGCATGCGCACTGCTTCTTTCAGATTCTGGAATGACATGATGTACAGAATCGGGCCAAACGTTTCAGTCTTGATGATGTCTAAGTCATTTTCCGCGCGCACGATGGTGGGTTCCACAAAATAGCCGGGGCGGTTCAGCAGCTTGCCGCCGTAAATGATCTTGCCGCCGGCTTTTCTGATCGCGCCGATGGCCGCGCGATAGCGTTTCACGGCATCCCCGCTGCACAACGGCCCCATGAGCGTAGCTTCACTCAGCGGATCGCCGATACGCACTTGTTTGTACGCATGCGACAGTCTATCCACAAAATCATCCACGATGCTCTCGTGCACGATGAGCCGGCGGGTGCTGGTGCAGCGTTGGCCAGCAGTGCCCACAGCACCGAATACCACGGCCGGAACCACCAGACTCAGGTCGGCGGTTTCGTCCACGATGATGGCATTGTTGCCGCCCAGCTCCAGCAGCGCGCGGCCCATGCGTGCCGCCACCATCTCACCTATCTTGCGGCCCACGGCGGTCGAGCCGGTGAACGAAATCAGCGCCACGCGTGGATCTTTCGCGAATTTCTCCGCCAGTTTGACGCCCTTGTCCACGAACATCGAAAAGATGGCCGGATAGCCGTGTTTCTTCAGCACCTTGTTGCAGATGTTCTGCACGGCGATGGCGCACAGCGGTGTGCGCGGCGATGGTTTCCACACGGTGGCATTGCCGCAGATGGCGGATAGGAACGCATTCCAGGACCATACCGCGACCGGAAAATTGAAGGCACTGATGACGCCGACCACACCATACGGATGCCACTGCTCATACATGCGATGATGCGGGCGTTCCGAATGCATACTATTCCCATACAACATGCGCGACTGGCCCACGGCGAAATCGGCGATGTCTACCATTTCCTGTACTTCACCATCGCCTTCCGCCTTGATTTTGCCCATTTCCAGCGAAACGAGACTGCCGAGCGCGTCCTTGTGTTTGCGCAGCGTTTCGGCGATCAGGCGCACGGCTTCACCGCGCTTCGGCGCCGGCACCTCGCGCCAGACTTCAAAGGCTTTCTGTGCATCGCGGATGATCTGATCGTAATCGGATTCGGTGGCGCAGGTGACGCGGGCGATTACCTTGCCGGTAGCGGGATTGATGGATTCGAGCACTTCCGCGTCACGGCTCTTGCGCCAGCTGCCGGTACTGGTCCAGACACCGGCGTTGGTTTTCGCCAAGCCGAGTGATTTGAGAATCGAAGTTACACTTGCTTTAGCCATTACCTTTACCTCAAGCCACAAACTGTTTGACGGCTTCACCGGTGCGCACCAGGCGCGCGGATAGCTCAGCGGTTTCTGCCTGGGCATAGGCCTTGCCGAAGCGGTTGGTGAGCACATCGCCAAGTTTGAACTGTTCCTGCTTCACCAGCCCCTTGTAGGCGGCTGGTTTCTTCAAAACCAGATCCACCACGGCACAGACACCGGAGCTGGTGGTGACCTGGATCGCTGACCACAGCTTGCTGGCAATTTCCTGCGGATAGATGGCGTTCACATAATTCTCTTCCATGAACTTGCCGTGCTGCATGCCGTTGACCGACACATACACCAGCACCACGTCCTGCACGGTGCGTGGTACAGCGCGCTCCAGGATGGTCTTGAGTTCGCCGCGATGTTCGTTCATACGCAAGTCGTTCAGGAGCACGCGCATGATTTCGCAATGTCCGGGATAGCGCATGGTCTTGTAGGTGAGATTGCGTACCTTGCCTTCCCATGTTTCGGCGAGCGAACCCAGACCACCGGAAGTGTTAAAGGCTTCGTACAGCCTGCCTTCCAACTGGATGGTTTCAAGACCTTCCAGCGGCATCAGCGTGGCGGGTTTGCCATCGGTCACACCGTAGCAAAGATTGCCGTATTCGTTGATGACGCCGTCCGAGGACCAGGTGAGCGCGTACTTGCTCATGTTGCCCGGATTCTGGGGCAGGGCACCAACGCGCAGTTTCGCATCACGCACTTCATCAAAGTGGCTCATGAGTTCCTGGGCAGCGATGCTGATGAAGCCCGGTGCGAGGCCGCATTGCGGCGCGAACACGGTGCTGGCGCCGGCCGCGATTTTGGTGACGGCGCGGGTCACTTCCACGTCTTCTGTCAAGTCAAAATAGTGCAAGTTGAATTTGCGCGCAGCTTCTGCCACCGGCGGATTGCAGAAGTAAGGCAAGCTGGAAATCACCGCATCCACAGCGTGAGCCTTCAGATGATTTTCCAGCGCGTCCTTGCTGCGGGCGTCCACCTGCTGGGCTTTGATATTGGACAGTTTGTGACCGGCCACCACCGCCTGCGCCGCATGGCCGTTCACATCCGCCAGACCCACCTGGTAATCACCGGAAGCAGCCAGCAGGCCGGAGAGCAGGGAACCGATCTTGCCGGCTCCGAGTACGAGAACGCGATGCATGGTGAAACTCCTGTCAGTTCAAATGGCGCCGGAACCTGGATGCTGATCCGGCACAGCAGAAATACTTGGCAAATTAAGGAGGGCGTCAGCCCGGAAGAGTGTCAATTTTGCCACAGATAGCGCTCCGACCGCATCTCGTACTTTCCCCTGTTGCGGACGCCGTGTAGCATGGTGCGTCTCATGGACAATAAATTCACGCAAAAATGGCAGCCGGAAAGCTGGCAGTCGCGCGCCGCTGGCCAGCAACCGCTGTACGCCGATAGTGCGGCGGTTGCGCGTGTGCTGGCGGAAATCCATCAACTGCCGCCGCTGGTGACCTCGGGCGAGGTGGACAAGCTGCGCCGGCAACTGGCCGAAGCCGGACGCGGCGAGCGTTTCGTGCTGCAGGGTGGTGATTGTGCCGAGAGTTTCGACGACTGCACCGCCGAGCCCATCGCCAACAAGCTGAAGATACTGCTGCAAATGAGCCTGGTGCTTGTGCACGGCTTGAAGAAGCGCGTCATCCGCGTGGGCCGCATTGCGGGCCAATATGCCAAACCACGTTCCGCCGAATACGAAACCCGCGACGGCACCACCTTGCCGAGCTATCGCGGCGATATCATCAACCATGTCGGTTTCAGCGCCACCGAACGCACCGCCGATCCGATGCTCATGCTGCGCGGCTACGAACATGCCGCGCTCACACTGAATTATGTCCGCGCGCTGGTGGATGGGGGCTTCGCCGACCTGCACCACCCGGAATACTGGGATCTGGATTTCGTGGCCAATTCACCGCTGGAAGCGGAATACCGGCGCATCCTGCGATCCATAGTCGGCTCGCTGAATTTCATGGAGACCATTTCCGGCCAGACATTATCCGAAAGCGGCAGCATTGATTTCTTCACCAGCCACGAAGGCCTGCACCTTCTATATGAGCAGGCCCAGACCACGTTTGTGACGGAAAGCGGCCGCTGGTACAACCTGGCAACACATTTCCCCTGGATTGGCATGCGCACCGCCGATGTGAGCGATGCCCACGTCGAATATTTCCGGGGTATCGCCAATCCAGTTGCCGTGAAGGTCGGTCCTGACATGCGTGCGGAACACTTGCTGGAACTCTGCGAAGTGCTCAATCCTGACAATGAACTGGGACGGCTCACGCTGATCCACCG
>JBOIBC010000128.1:0-4713 GCA_050739295.1 Gammaproteobacteria bacterium | reverse complement strand
GTATCTGATCGCCAAGTGTCGTCACGGCGAGAAGGCCGGGCTGATCATCGCGCTGATCCTGGTCGTGGAGACGGTGTTCTTCTTCATCTTCTACCAGCAGATGTCCACATCGTTGAATGTGTTCGCACTGCGCAACGTCAACCCGTCGTTCAACGTATTCGGTTTCCATCTGTGGACCTGGGATCCAGCCCAGTTTCAGGCGTTTAACCCGATTTGGATCTTTATCCTGAGTCCGATCCTGGCCTTCATCTATACCCATTTTGCCAGGCGCAGCAAGGATCTCTCGATCGCCGCCAAGTTCGCACTGGGCTTCGCGGCTGTCGCGGTGGGATTTTTCGTATATGGCGCTTCCGCACACTTCCTTACCGGACCTGGCAAAACCACCTCGTGGGTGATGGTGTGGGGGTATGGTTTCGGCTCGCTGGGTGAACTGCTGACCAGCGGCCTGGGGCTAGCCTTCATTGCGCGCTACGTACCGGCGCGGATGGGCGGCTTCATGATGGGGGCCTACTTCGTGGCAGTGGGCGTCTCGCAATACCTCGGCGGCATAGTCGCCAACTTCGCCAGCGTGCCATCGAACATTACCGACCCGGTCCAGATGATGCCGATCTACACCAAACTATTCAATGCACTTGGCGTGGCAGGTATCATCTGCACAGTGATCGCCCTCGCGGTACTGCCACTTATACGCAAGTTGAACGCTGAACATCACGAGCATAACTCCGGAGTGACTCCGGTGCCCGCAGCGGCACACAGCGTCACCGCGAAAGAGTAAGCCGCATTTCGGCTGAACGACCGGGGCGGTTGTTCCCGCAACCCTTCGTCCAAACAGCTGTATGATTTCATGATTTTTGGTTTTCATGCTTCATTGAATGCCCGCGACAACTTCATTCGTTCATGACGACTGCTAGTTGGAATATCTGGAATCTGACGCCGGTGCTCTCCGTCGGCACGCTGCTGGCGCTCGTCATATACTTTAACGGTCTGTTTCGCCGCCGTGCCACAGCGGCACCCGTGAGCGCATGGCGCCATGTGGCATACGTCGCGGGTGTCTTGAGCGTGTTCCTCGCGCTGCAATCGCCGATCGATTATGTATCGGACCATTTCTTCTTCGTGCACCAGCTTGAACACCTGCTGCTGCGTATGGTCGCCCCCTTCCTGCTGGCACTGGCCGCGCCGCTGCCGATTTTCATGCGCGGCCTACCGCGTTTCATCCGTCACTGGCTGGTGCGGCCCGTGGCGCGCAATCGCATCATGCGTGCGTTGTACGCCGTATTGATCCAGCCGGCCGTCGCCACCCTGCTGTTCGTGGGCTTGCTATTCCTGTGGGAGTTGCCGGCCTTGCATGATGCCGCGCTGCGGGATGAACCGCTGCACGACTTGATGCACTTCACCATGCTCATGTCGGGATTGTTTTTCTGGTGGCTGGTGCTCGACCCGCGCCCGAAACATGTGCGCCTGACGTTCGGCTGGAAATTGCTGCTGTTGTGGGCTGCAACCGTGCCGAACAGCGTGCTGGGTGCGTTCATCACTTTTCACCACCGTGTACTTTACACACCATACGACCAGATGCATGGGCTGTGGGGCCTGACGGCGCTGGTGGATCAGCAGCTGGGGGGGCTGATCCTGTGGCTGCCGGGAGACATGATGATGGTGCTAGCGTTTTTCATCATCTTCTCCCGCTGGTTGAAACAGGAGTAGGGCGAGGCAACACGGCTGCCGCCGGTTGCCGCTGCTTCCTGATCGTGTTACTTCGACATGCCGAGGCGGCGTGTCCAGGCGGCCAGATTCGCCAGCAGTTCCGCGATCAGCTTGCGCGCCGTTTCGTCCGTGAGCCGGCCGCCGGCATCGAATTTGTTCTGCGCCATGGCAATCATCACTTCCGGCTTGTTGATGGGGTGCATGTTGAGAAACACGCAACTGCGCCGCAGATCGTACTGGGCGCGCGCGGTGCCGAGCAGGCTGCCGGATGCCCCCATGATAGCCACGGGTTTGTCGTTGAAAGGCTGGTCCGGCGGACGTGAGGCCCAGTCAATGGCGTTCTTGAGCACGCCTGGTACAGAATAATTGTATTCCGGCGTTACAATCAGCAACGCATCCGCCCTGCGGATCTTGTCACGAAATTGCTCCACTACCGGCGGAAAGCCTTTCTCGCGCACATCCTCGTTGTACACCGGGATCGGCGTGATATCGAATGCTTCGATCTCCATGTCCGCAGGTTTCAATTCGATGGCCGCCTTCAAAGCCAGCTTGTTATAAGAGTCTTTGCGCAGGCTGCCGGAAATTCCAAGTATTTTCAGTGGCATCAACGTTTCTCCAATTCTGCTGTGGAAAGTCGCTCCAGAAGTTTGGAGTCAAGTGTAAATGAACGGCTTAGGTTAGCACTGACAAATCCGAAAACAAGTATTTGCAATGTACAACACCAGACACACTGTAAAAAATGCCCCGCACAGGCGGGGCGTTTCAATCACATACACAGGCTCTTTATTGATTGGTGACGCGCAGTTCCACGCGGCGGTTCCGGGCACGGCCTTGCTTGGTCTTGTTGGAGGCGACCGGGTCCGCTTCGCCGTAACCTTTGGCCGTGAGGCGGCTAGCGTCAATGCCATGATCCACCAGATACTTCATCACGGCTTCAGCGCGACGCTGTGACAGTGTCAGGTTATAAGCTGCCTTGCCGGTGTTGCTGGTGTAACCCGCCACTTCCGCATCGATGCCGGGATTGCTCTGCAACCTCTGCACAGCGCTATCCAAAGTGGCCTTGGAAACCGGCAACAGGCGAGCGGAATTTACGGCGAATTGCACGCCCGGCAGTGTGATGATCTTCTGGGGCACGGGAGCCGTTGCAGGTATCGGTGCCGGGGCAGGTTGCACTGGAGCAGGTGCCGGAGCAGACGCCGGGACTGGTGCGGCAGTGGGAGCCGGGGCCGGCTGTGGCTCCGGCGCCGGAGCGGCGGCGGAACCCAAGGGAATCTGCAGACCGATGCTGGCGATCACGTCATTGAAATTGCCGTTGCCGAAAGTGTGCATTTCCTGCACGCTGAAACGGATGGCGCCGCCCCAACTCCACGGGGAGGTCAGAAAACCGAGGCCGAGCGTGCCGTAGGCTTTGGTACTGCTGCTGCTGCCAGTCGCGCGCTGATCATTGGCGCCTGCGCCCAGCAGCAGAAAAGGTGAGAAGGCTTTCGGACGGTCATTGAAAAACCAGAGACCGTTCACACCATATTCGGTTTGATGGAATGAACCGGGAAAACCATTTTTGCCGTTTAGCTTGTAATCAATAACGCCGAGTTCCAGGTTCCAGTCTTCGCTGATCGGCTTGCCAAAATCAAGCTGCCAGCCGCTGCCATTCTTGGTGTTTTCCTTGCTGTCCGGCCACACGTAGCTGTACTGCGGTGTAATGTACCAGCGGCTGTCGAAATTCTGGCCGTCTGCTTTTGCAACAAGTGACGCAGCCGCCATTCCCAAACCAATCATCACGATCAAAAACTTGAATTGCGGTTTCATGATTCTAGAATCTCCGTGGGTTCCTGATAATAAAACCCCTTGCTGGGGCCGGCAAAAAGCGCGGCATAGTAGCCGAAATCCGAGCTCAAAGCGACTTCTTCGAATAATTTTCCATAACCTCATCCTTCGAGCGACCACGTCCATGAGTGCTTGAGCCGGGGTGAATGCGCACGTCTTTTTCTCTCTCCGGTCAGGAACCGCTTTCCAGCGCGAACGGGTATGTAATACGCGTGCCGTCCACCTGTGCAAATGGCGTAAGCTTGTGGTTCTGCCATTTATCCGGCCCCATGATGTGGCGCACTTCGATGCCGCGCACTATGAGTGCGTCCGCGATCAAAGAACGGTGACAGCGCCAGGGCACGGCTTCCGCACACATTATCGCGACGGATTCTTTGCCGGCTGCGTCAATCAACTCACCCAATCCGCGATTGAATTCCGGAATGAGCATGTAATCAGCGTAGCCGCGAAAACTGGCGTTGCGCCAACCCATATTGGGCGAATCCTTGCGCGCTCTGCGCAGACCGCCGAGCTCGCCCCGATGCACATACCCGATGCCGGCTTGCTTCAGCGATCCCGGCAGGGAATCGGCATTGAACTGTGGATTGTGGCGGGAGCGCGGTATGGTGCGCACATCCACAAGCTGCTGCACGCTGTTCTCAGTCAGAAGCCCGATAAACGCATCGAGAGGATGAGTTGAATGGCCGATGGTGAAGATAATCATGTCTGAATGATGATAATCGCTCAATCAAAATCAAAAAAACAGGGCGGTCGCCCGCCCTGTTCTCAGTCTCCTCATACACTAAAGTTCAAGAACCGTCCTTCATGCCGGTGTTCAACACCATCTTGCCGCAGCCGTGGTTGAGAATCTCGGCGGCGGAGATGTAAACCGCTACCAGACCCGCGAGCAAGCCAAGGTACCCGGAGATGTAATCAAATCCATTCCAGCCGAGCCAGCTCATGAGGCAAATGGCCAGGATCGCCAGCCACGATGCCAGCAGGAACAGGGAGCGCGCCCAGCCTGCCTTGAAGGAAGCCAGCCACACGTAGAAGACGAACACGGCCCAGATGAGGTAAAACCAGCCCATAGTGCCTGCTGAATCTCCTCCCATGCTCATATGACCCATGCCACCGCTGTGACTGTTGGTAAAGAACCAACCCGCTGCGCCGAAAAAAATGATGGCATCCAGTGTTCGTCCATGAAAGAAA
>JBOIBC010000127.1:0-4739 GCA_050739295.1 Gammaproteobacteria bacterium | reverse complement strand
GGTGTAGATGGTGTCGTGGGTGATCATGTCGTAGGCATTCTTGTTGGTCTTGGGATTGGTGCCCGGCACCACGCCGAAATAACCCGCTTCCGGATTGACAGCCCACAGCCGGCCATCCTTGCCGGGATGCATCCAGCAGATGTCGTCTCCCACAGTCCACACTTTCCAGCCCTTGTGTGAGGCGGGTGGGATCAGCATGGCCAAGTTGGTCTTGCCGCAGGCGGAGGGAAACGCAGCTGCCACGTAGTGCACCTCGCCTTGTGGATTCTCGATTCCGACGATCAACATGTGTTCTGCCAGCCAGCCCTCGGTCCTGGCCTGCCAACTGGCGATGCGCAAGGCATGGCATTTCTTGCCCAGCAGGGCATTGCCACCATAACCCGAGCCAAAGCTCTTGATACTGAGTTCCTCGGGAAAATGCATGATGAAGCGCCGTTCCGGGTTGAGGTCGCCGATTGAGTGCAGGCCCTTGACGAATTTGCCCTCCTTCTCGATGCGCTTCAGCGCCGCCGCGCCCATGCGCGTCATGATTTTCATGTTCGCGACCACATACGGGCTGTCGGTGATTTCCACGCCGCAGCGTGACAGGGGTGAATCAATCGGCCCCATGCAGTAGGGAATCACATACAGGGTGCGATCTTGCATGCAGCCGGCGAACAGAGCGTCAATCCTGGCATGCGCTTCGGCCGGGTCCATCCAGTGGTTGTTGGGGCCGGCGTCGGTCTTGTTCCGGCTGCAGATGAAGGTGAGATGTTCCACCCGGGCCACATCCTGGGGGCTGGAACGGTGCAGATAGCAATGGGGGTGGGTTTCTTGATTGAGTTCCAGAAGCATTCCGGTTCCGAGCATCTCCTGGACCAAGTGCCGGTACTCGGAATCAGAACCATCGCACCAGTGGACTTGTTTAGCCTGGGTGTGGCGCGCGACCTGCGCGACCCAATCAGAAAGCGCCTTGTTGCTGGTCATCGCTGTCCCGCGTGTTGGAGTATTCAAGAAGGGAAGGCCGGGCGGATGCCCAGCCGACGCCGGCTAGGGCGGCCATTATAATCCCTGAGCGTATCAGGAGCCTAATGCCTGATGGGTTCGTCTGGCGGGCAACGACCGGGTGTGGATGCTAGAATGCCAATGGAGATTGTTTGGACAGTCTTTGACAGGGGTTGAGTATGGGCGAGCATACAATCAGAGAAGTTCTGAAGCGGCGCAGCGATGACACCCAGCGGGTGATCCGGCGACGGCGTGAGCACGCCACCCAAAAATCCGGAACACATCGCGGATCCCGCAGGGTGCTGTTCATAACCGTGATCATTATCCTGGTTATTCTTGCCGTTGTTGCGTATTCGGGCTGGCTGATAAGCCAGGTCAATGAGCGCTTTTCTGCTGATCGTGGAGCTAACGCAGCCGGTAGCAACGGACTCAGTTTGAGCTTGCAAGCCACCACACAGTTTCTTCCCAATACCTTGTTGGCCGCCACCGATCCAAATTTCTACAACAATAGCAACATCAACGTCAGCCCTTTGACCGCGCGTCTGGTGCGCATGTATTTCCCCAATGCTTCTATTCCAGCCACGAATCTGATGGTGGTGGCTTTGCAATACCGCTATAGCCGCACCGATATTCTTGAAACATATATCAATGACGTCAATCTTGGAAAAAATACGGGTCAACCGATTCGGGGCTTTGCGTCCGCCAGTCAGGTGTATTTCAAGAAACCATTCGCGCAACTGCAACCACAGGATGTGGCATTGCTGGTGGCGCTGGCTGCTTATCCGGATGATTTTGATCCACGTCTCAACGCCGGTCAGGCATTGACGCTGCGCAATGCCGTACTGCAAGAAGATGCCCAGCAGGGTGTCTTGAGTCAGGCACAAGTGGATGCATTCAAGAAATCACCCTTGGACCTCGCACCCTGATACCTCGGGAATCACCCATAAACAAATCGGCTGACCGCCAAGGCATGTTCGATTTTTCAGAACTGTTGGGCGCAGGCGGAGCTTTTTCACAAAAACTACCGGACTTCACCCCGCGTCATGCGCAGCAGAGACTGGCGTCTGCCATCGGCCGCGCTCTGGTGCAGCAGGATATTCTGATCGCCGAGGCCGGCACCGGCACCGGCAAGACTTTTGCCTATCTGGTGCCGGCACTGTTGTCCGGCAAACGCATCCTGATTTCCACCGGTACGCGCACACTCCAGGATCAGTTGTATCACCGTGACCTCCCGGCGGTACGTGATGTGCTGGGCGCACCGGTCAAGGTGGCCTTGCTCAAGGGTCGTGCCAATTATCTCTGCCGCCATCGTTTGGCATTGACTCTGCATTCCGGAGAAGGACTATTTGACAGCCGTGCACGTGCCAGGGAATTGTCGCGTGTCAGTGATTGGGCAGACGCTACACGCAGCGGCGACATCGCAGAACTGGGAGCGGTGCCGGAAAATTCACCGGTCTGGCCGCAGGTCACATCCACGCTTGAGAACTGTCTCGGTCAGGAATGCCCGGAATATTCCCGCTGCTGTGTGCTGGAAGCACGGCGCCGCGCTCAGGAAGCGGACATCGTGGTCATCAATCATCATTTGCTGCTGGCAGATATGCTGCTCAAGGAGGAAGGGTTCGGCGCGCTCTTGCCCGGCGTGGATGCGGTGATCGTGGATGAGGCTCATCAGTTGCCCGATATTGCCACCCAGTACTTTGGCGCCAGTCTGTCGAGCTACAAGCTGCATGAATTGTTGAGGGATATCCGCAAGGAATACCAGGAAGCGGCGGCAGATATGCCGGATTTTGAAATGCGACTGGATGCAGTAGATGCTCCGCTCGCCGAATTACAGCAGCGCTGCATGCAGGTAGCGGGGCGCGCTGAGTGGCGGGAGCTGCATCCGCAGC
The DNA here is from genome assembly GCA_050739295.1 of Gammaproteobacteria bacterium. Taxonomy (GTDB): domain Bacteria; phylum Pseudomonadota; class Gammaproteobacteria; order Natronospirales; family REEB76; genus REEB76. The sequence continues at coordinate 1,866 of JBOIBC010000127.1, read as the reverse complement.
AGGAATTCCAGAGACTCCTGGGAAAACTGGACACGACTTTACAAGCATTGGAGGAAGGCCTGGGAAAGCTGGCAGAGCGTTCCACCGGTCTGGAAAACTGCCGGCAGCGCGTGACGATGATCACCTCGCGTCTGAGCCAGTTTGCGGCAGATGAACCCGAGCAGGAATATGTGCGCTGGATTGAACGCCATGGCCGCGGTTTCAGTCTCAATCTTACGCCACTGGATGCGGCCAGCCGTTTCCAGGCCTGCATGCACGAATCCCGTTGCGCGTGGACCTTCTTGTCGGCCACTTTGTCCATCAATGGGGGATTCGAACACTTCCGTGAAAGGCTGGGACTGGAGGAAACCGAAGAATTGCTGCTGGGCAGCCCGTTTGATTATGAACACAACGCACTTTTGTATCTTCCAAATGGATTGCCGGATGTAAAGTCGCCGGCGTATACCGCCGCGGTAGTGGAGGCGGCGGTGCCCGTGATTCGGGCCAGCCGCGGCCGCGCCTTTCTGCTGTTCACCAGCCATCGCGCTTTGCAGGAAGCCGCTGAACTAGTGCGCGCGGATTGGCCGTTTCCGCTGTTGGTGCAGGGGGAAGCTCCACGAAGACGACTGCTGGAGCGCTTCCGCGAACTGGGCAATGCGGTATTGCTGGGCACCGCCAGTTTCTGGGAAGGCGTGGATGTCAGAGGTCCGGCCTTGTCGGTAGTGGTGATTGACCGGTTGCCATTCGCTTCGCCCGGCGATCCGGTTATGAAAGCCAGGCTTGCGGCGCTTGAGCGCCAGGGTCGCGAACCGTTCATGGAATACCAGTTGCCCCAGGCGGTGCTGGCACTCAAACAGGGCGTGGGCCGTCTGATCCGCGACGATAGCGATACCGGCGTGTTGATGCTCTGCGATCCGCGTGTGACCCGCAAAGGCTACGGCAAATTATTTTTGGCGAGTCTGCCGTCCATGAGCCGCACGAATGATCTGAATGACGTACTGGGGTTTCTGGAGCGCATCCTGCCGGAGCATGCAAAAGCGGTGGCGACGTGAAAATCCTGGCGCTGGAGACCTCGACTGAACGTTGTTCGGCTGCCTTGTCAATTGATGGTGAGGTGAGGGAGCAGGCGCAAACCACAGTGCGCGCGCATGCAGAAATGATTTTGCCGATGGTCGAAATACTGCTGGCGGAAGCGGGCATGGCGTTGCCGCAACTCGATGCGCTGGCATTCGGGCGCGGCCCGGGTGGTTTCACCGGCGTACGCGTGGCAACCGCCATGGTGCAGGGCTTGGCATTCGGCGCGGACCGGCCGGTGGTGCCGGTGTCCGACCTTATGGCGCTGGCAGCGGGCGCGTTCCGGCAGCACGGCAAACGCAAAATTCTTGCCTGCCTGGACGCGCGCCTGAGTGAAGTGTATTGGTGTGCGTATGAAATTAACGGTTCCGATCAGATAATCGAATGCCTGCCGGAGCGACTGAGTGCGGCAGAAACGGTGCAGCCGCCGGACGCTGGTCCCTGGTTCGGGGTGGGTTCAGGCTTTGCGGCTTACGGAGAAACGCTGACCACACGGCTCGGCAGCGTGCTTGACGCTCAGGATGCTACGCTGCTCCCGTGTGCAAGGGATATAGCCACGCTCGCTGTGCGGCTGTTCGCGCAAGGTCATGCGGCGAGCGCGGATCAGGCCCTGCCGGTGTATCTGCGCGACCGGGTGGCCTGGCCGAAGCTTGGGTTGTAATGGATTTGTAACATACCGCTGTTTTAATGACGGACACACATGGCGGAAAAACACATATTGATTGTCGAAGATGAACGTCCCTTGCGGGAGGTGGTGGCGTTCGGCCTGCAACGCGCGGGCTACACCGTCACGGAAACGGACAAGTGTGCCGC
>JBOIBC010000126.1:0-4745 GCA_050739295.1 Gammaproteobacteria bacterium | reverse complement strand
GCCAGCGCCTGATCAAAGACCTTGAGGGCGGTTTGGTTGTCGCCGGTGTCACTGAACAGTTGCGCTTCCGCGATGCGGAATTGCACCGCATCATCCGGATCGGCTGCAACGACGCTATCTATGTAGTTGCGTGCCGCATCGGGTTTACCTTGCTCGATTAGAACACGCGCAATACTGATCTGGGCGGACAGCCAGTGCTCGCCGCCGTCAACTTGTTGATAGCGCCGCAAGGCCTCGGGATACTGCTTCGACAGTTCGGCTGTAGTGCCCAGGAAATACCAGGCATCATCGTTGCGCTGTGCGGTACCGAGCAGGCGCACGAAATATCCGCGTGCTTGAGTAAATTGATCGGCCTGCAAAGCCAGCAGACCCAGGAAATACAGAGCTTCGGGATTACGGGGGTGTTGCTTGAGAATGGCGGTAAATTCCGGCTGGGCTGCGCTGTTCTGTCCTGCTTGAGCCAGCAAAGTCCCATACGCCAGACGCAAACCGACGTTGTCCGGTTCCGCCTGTACCCGTGTTTTCAGCAATTTCAGGGCTTCGTCATTCTGCCCAGCCGCTGTCAAGGCCCGGGCTTCCAATACCACCGCTTCATCCCAGGCCGGCTTGATCGCCAGCGCGCGCTGCGACTCGGACACCGCCAGCGCCGGCTTGCGATAGTGCAAAGCCAGTCGGCCCAAAGCAAAATGTGCTTCAGCTAATTGTGCATGGGCGGCCACCAGTTTTTGCATCACCGGCAGTGCTTGACCGGCATCTGCTTCCTCACCCAGTAGTTGACCAATGACTGCCAGATTCTCGCCGGGCACATCCCGCAACAGGCTTTCAAACTCGCTGACAGCGGCATCCACATTGCCCAGACGAGTATTCAGGATTGCCGCAAAATGCCACGCCATCTTGTCATTCGGCGCCAGTGTCCGCCAGTGCTGATTCAATTCCAGCGCCAGCCTGTCATCACCGGCCTGATACGCCAGGATTGTCGCCTGCTCAGCCAGCGTGGGATCGGCACTCGACTGCGCGGCCTGCGCATATTGCTGCGCCGCTACCTCATTTTGACCACGTTGCAACGCCAGTTCGCCCATGAAAACATGGTAAACAAGCGCCTGCTCTGGTGTGCTGAAGGCGGTGGACGAAACCGGGAGTGCGGGCGGTGGACTACGCGCCGGTACAGCGGCACAGCCGGCCAGTACCAGCGCCGCACACGCGAGACTGGTATTAAAGTACATCCTCATAAGGATTTCGCTCAGTAATCTCTTGCCTGCCCACTATACTCCGCCGCGGCGTGCGGCCACAGGCTCCCCCAGGGCAAGCGCTTGTTACTGTCGGCAATTTCGCCCAGAATTTGTTTCCCTGCCCAAGCCACAGCCTCATGTCATTCTTTATCCTTGGAATCAGTCATGCCACCGCGCCTGTCGCCATACGGGAACGCTTGAGCTTTGGCCTTGAACAGATTCCGGAGGCATTGCAGGCCTTAACCAGACTCGCCGGCGTGGAAGAAGCCGCCATCCTGTCCACCTGCAACCGCACCGAGATCTATACCCATCTAGGGAACGGTGCACAGGTGCAACTGGCTGACTGGCTCACGCGCGCGCGCAGCCCGGAGGATCCCGGCGTGCGTGAACGCTTTTACATTCACAGCGACGAAGCCGCGGCACGCCATCTGTTTCGGGTAGCCTGTGGTCTGGATTCCATGATCCTCGGCGAACCGCAGATCCTCGGCCAGATCAAGGACGCGTATGAACTGGCAAAACGCAGTGGCAGCGCCGGCAATCATCTGCACCGGCTATTTCAGTATGCGTTCGCGGTGGCAAAACAAGTGCGCACCGAGACACACATCGGGGAGAGCCCGGTGTCTGTGGCGTATGCGACCGTGCACCTGGCACGACAGATTTTTGCTGATTTCAGCAATCTCACGCCACTGCTGATCGGCGCTGGTGAAACCATCGAGCTGGTGGCGCAGTATCTGCGTAAACAAGGCACACAGCGCATGATAATCGCGAACCGTACACTCACGAGTGCGCACCAGCTCGCGGAGAAGTTTGGCGGCTTTGGCATCGGCCTGCATGAAATCCCGGTGCATCTTGGCGAAGCCGATATCGTGATTGCCTCCACCGGCAGCCCGGAACCGATCCTCAGCCGCACCGTAGTAGCCGATGCACTCAAAACACGCAGGCGCCGTCCGGTACTCATGCTGGATATCGCAGTGCCGCGCGACATTGATCCTGCCGTAGCCGAACTGGCCGATGTATATCTCTTCACCATTGATGACCTGCACAGTGTGGTGGAGAAAAACCTGCACTCCCGTCAAGATGCAGCGCTTGAAGCGGAGAGCATCATTGATACGCAGGTTCTCCAATTCATGGAACAGTTGCGTGGCCTGGATGCAGTACCCGCCATCCGCGCGGTTCGCAACAATGCAGCAGCCCTCCGGGACCATACCCTGGAGCAGGCACGACATTTGCTGGCGAGCGGCACAGCCCCCGAAGAAGCCCTGAAGTTTCTTGCGGAAACGCTCACCAACCGCCTGCTCCACGCCCCCACTGCGTATTTGCGACAAGCCGCCCACGAAGGCCGTGACCACATCATCCGCCAGGCGCATGAACTTTTCGGTCTGAAAAACAAGGATGAAGACAAACCGTTATGAGGTGACTCCGCTGCGTCATAATGTTCGGCACTACTGCGGGAAATCAGCTTGAAAGACTCCATCCGTCAGAAACTTGAACGGCTCGTCGCCCGTCACGAGGAGTTGGCCGCTTTGCTGGCCAGCCCCGTGGTGATTGGCAATCAGCAACAATTCCGGGAGCTATCCCGCGAATACGCGCGTCTGGCTGCCTTGGTCACGCGTTTCCGCGATTACGCCAGTGCTGAAGTCGAAGCACACGCCGCCGAAGTATTGTCACAGGATAGCGATGCCGCCATGCGAAATATGGCACGGGAAGAAAAGCGCACTGCCGATGCACGCCTCGCGGCGCTGGAAACTGAATTGATCAAACTGCTGCTGCCGAAAGACCCGCACGACGACAGCAATATTTTCCTGGAAATCCGCGCCGGCACCGGCGGCGATGAGGCTGCGCTGTTTGCCGGCGATCTGTTCCGCATGTATGCCCGCTACGCCGAGGCACAACACTGGATTATGGAAATCCTGAGCGAAAGCCCTGGCGAACACGGTGGCTACAAGGAGATTATTTCCCGCTTGGTGGGCCAGGGTGCGTACTCAAGGTTGAAGTTTGAGTCCGGCACACATCGTGTGCAGCGCGTACCAGAAACCGAGGCCCAGGGACGCATTCATACATCAGCCTGCACCGTGGCGATCCTGCCGGAAGTGGAGGTGGTAGACGATGTGGACATCAATCCGGTGGACCTGAAGGTGGATACCTATCGTTCCAGCGGCGCCGGCGGCCAGCACGTGAACAAGACCGATTCCGCCATCCGCATCACGCATATTCCAAGCGGAATCGTGGTGGAATGTCAGGATGAACGTTCACAGCACAAGAACCGTGCCCGCGCCATGTCGCTGCTCAGGGCGAAGCTGTTGTCAGCGGAACAGGAAAAGCAAATCACCACCCAGGCACAGTCGCGCAAGCTCCAGGTCGGCAGCGGCGACCGCTCGGAACGCATCCGCACCTACAACTTTCCCCAGGGACGCGTCACCGACCACCGCATCAACCTGACACTTTACAAGCTGGATGAGATCCTTCAGGGCAAGCTGGATGATCTGGTCGTGCCGCTCATGAATGAATATCAGGCGGAGGAATTGGCCGCCATGACGGTTCAATGATTTCCGGCACGCGCCTTGAGCTTGCGGTATTGCAGGTAACAGACGGAAAGCGCATAGCACCACACGATTCCGCCCGCCAATGGCATAAGGCCATAGTCATACCATGGATTCGCCAGTGACGAAGCAGACGGCAGCTTTCCCGCACCCAGTTGATGTACAGCACTCATGATATCGGGCCAGCCGGCGACGACATCGTAGATGAACAGCACGATTGCCGGCACCGAAATCACCACGGACGTCCGCCACCAGTGCGGCCAGGTCAAGAGGTGGCTGTAGCCCAGCACGTCAAGCACATTCTTGCGATCCAGTACTGCCGCATAGGCAAAAAATGCAAGCGTGGTGCCGAGGATAATGCCGGGCACGATGAAAAATAAAAACCCGACCCAGGACGCGATGTTGTAAAGCAGATCACCGATGAGAATGGCCGGCGCGGCGCGCATGCCGATACGCATTGCCTGTCCGTAAGACAACATACTTCCAGTCGCGTAAGCATCAAGTTTGGCAATGGCGCCGCCAAAAAGCGCGCTTTCCACCAGCCACGCCAGAATGGTTACCAGGAAAGTTGTCCAAGTGATGCTGCCAGTAAGCAGCCCGCCGCCAGCGAAGGCATCGGGCACCACATCCACGATACAGGCAATCCACAATGGCAGAAAAATCATCGGCAGGGATTTCAGAAACAGGCTCCAAGCCTCGCTCAGCGTGGCGCCGATGGGCAAGGCTCCGGATATTTCCATGGACTTGGTCAAGGCAAATCAGGCCTGCACGGCAGCGGTCACTGAAGCTCTGTGCGTGTGTCGCGCGCGAAGATCGCGGTACAGCACGTAGAGTATCCCGGCGATAAAGGGTGACAAGATGGCCGCAGCCACCAACCTGAGGACGCCCTTTATCAGGAGGGTGCGCCCGGTGTCCACGGACTCAAGCAAGGGCAACCAGTGAATGAACGGCAGCATTACCACGACCGCAATCACCA
>JBOIBC010000125.1:0-4812 GCA_050739295.1 Gammaproteobacteria bacterium | reverse complement strand
ACCTTGGTGAACCTGGAGAAACATCACCACGTCGTCATTCAAGCAGCAGCGAAACTGCCGTATCATTTCGAAAAACCGCGTTTCTTTACCATCCTTGCTGCCGACGGGCGTACACCCGTTTATGTGCGCCTGATCCTGCCGACGGATTTTGATCCAGTCAAAAAATATCCAGTCATCATGTACCAGTACGGCGGCCCGGATGTAGCGCCCGTGGTGCGCAATGTCTGGGGCGGAACCAATTTCCTGTTCGACCAGTTGCTGGCAAATCAGGGTTTTATCCTGTTCACTACCGACAATCGTGCTGCGACCTATTTCAGTCACCGGGACCAGGCGTTGGTCAAGAATCATCTCGGAAAATTGGCGCTGGCCGATCAGCTGGCTGCGGTGAGCTGGCTCAAATCACAGCCCTGGGTGGACGCCTCCCGAATCGGCATCTGGGGCTGGAGTTACGGTGGTTACATGACAACCTACGCGCTCACCCATGCGCCCGGCGTGTGGCGCGCCGGGATCGCCGTGGCGCCGGTGACTCAATGGCAGGATTACGATTCCGTTTACACTGAACGCTACATGGGTACGCCGCAGGAAAACCCGCAAGGTTATGCGGAAAGTTCAGCCGTGGCGGCGGCCGGGGATCTGGCCGATCCGCTGCTACTGGCGGCCGGCACCGGCGACGACAACGTGCACTGGCAGAACACCGTGCAGTTCATCCAGGCACTGATCGATGCCGGTAAGCCATATCAATTACTGATATATCCCAACAAGACCCACGGTATTTCCGGTCCCGCCGCGCGCACGCACTTATTTACTGCCATGCAGCAGTTCTGGCAGACACAGTTGAAACCGTAAGGGCCGCCGGCCATACGAAACTTGACAAGAAACTCTACATATGTCGTAATTGCGGCATGCCCCGCAAAACCAATACCTCTCGTCAAACCCGCGCCCTGCTGGCAGCTTTGTTTGGACAGCCACGGACGTGGCAGTACGGCTATGCGCTTTCAAAGGAAACCGGGTTGAAATCCGGCACTCTGTATCCGGCGCTCATGCGTTTGAGTGATCAGGGAATGCTGGCCTCGAAATGGGAAGATGCGGAACAACCCGGAAGACCGCCGCGCCATGTTTACAGGTTGACACCGAAGGGATTGGATCTGGCGCGCGAGCAAGCGCGGGTTGTCAGCAGGACGGGGATCATGCGTAAGCCAGCAAGGGTTCGGGCGTGAAGGCGCCGAATACCGTTGTACGGCGATTGGCTCTGGGCATGGTGCGGCATGCGATGCATGTATTGCCCGAAGCACGCTCGTGGTGGGCTGAAGCCATGCACCAGGAAGTGCTCGGTATTGAAAATGATTACGCCGCCATGCGCTGGGCATTGGGTTGCGTGCTCGCGAGCTACGCCGAACGGTTAAAAGCGGCGAAAGATTGTACTCGATATGTCAACGTTGCGCCAAACGTCAACGGATTGGCTCCACAACTCAGGTTCAAGGACATAGCTGTGGATGCAATTCGGTATTGGGAGTCCCGCCGCATTATTTATAATGCTGTCCTGATCGCCATCGCGGCAGGTTGGGTGGTAGTGACTTGGCCCCACTTTCGCCCTGCATTCTCGCTTCAATCTATATTGCCTGTCCTGATCCTGTTTGCGGCCATGAATGCCTGCTACTGCTTGGCTTACGTGCCCGATATTGCAATGCAGCATTCTTCATTGCGGGCCATCTGGCAGCGGCGTCGCTGGATCTTGTGGCTTCTGGGGACGGCCTTTGCAATGGTGCTCTGGTATTACTGGATCGCGGATGAAATCTATCCGTCACTCCACGGCTAAGAATCTTGGTGGGTTTGCTGCCGGGGTAAGTTGTTGATGCTGAGTCCCCTCACGTCGCACTTTAAGGCTTCGCGGATGCGCTCTCAATAAACGTATCTATGTTGCGATCCACCTGCGGCAGCACCTTCGGATCCAGGTACAGCATGTGGCCCACCGGGTAGTAGTACGTGTGGATGTTGCTTTCCAGCGCCGCTGGCAGGCCCATATGGGCAAGCGTGTAATCGGTACCGAAGAACGGCGTGGCGGTATCGTAGTAACCGTTATTCATCATGAGCTGCATGCCGGGATCGTTGCTCATGGCGCGTGCCAACGCCGGAGCGACATTCGTCCCGCAACAGGTGCCACGACCGCCGAAGCCCATATCCTCCCCACCCAGCGGCGTTGTATAGCTCCAATCCCAGGCGCGGAACGCGGCAGGACTGCTTTGCACGTATGGGCGGTCACTATGAAAGTTCAGCGTTCGGCTGACGTAACGATTCATAGTGGCGGTGAGCGCGCCGGAGTAGGCGCTGGTGGTGGCGCCCAGATTGTCGCGTCCCGGCTGCGACAGAAGCGGCTGCAATTCAAATATGGTATAGCGTTGGTCGTAGCGCCCGGTCATGGTGTCATTGCCCATGAGATTGCGGCGGAATACCGACAGCGATACACGCAGATTCGCCTTGAGCCACAGGCTCGCGGGCAAACCCGTGTAACTTGAAAGCGTCGCTGCGAGTGCCTGCTTGTCACTCGCGGACAGCGCCGAGCCCTCGAACAGTGCGCGCGCGTAAGTGGTACCGGCGAACTGTTCGACCTTCTGCACAAAGGCCGCTAGGTCCGGCGGCATCGGATTCAAGCGCTTGTGATACCAGGCAATCGCCGCATACGATGGCAAATAGCTGATGTAAGGCAAATCGTTTCCAGGCGCATTGTCGATGGTCAGGAAATCCAGCCCTGTCGAACACAGAATCACGCCGTTCAGGTACACGCCATCGTTGACCAGGTCATCGGCCAAGACTGCGCTGCGGGTAGTGCCGTAACTTTCGCCCAACAGGAATTTGGGTGAGTTCCAGCGGTGATTGGTTGTGATGTAACGCTGGATGAATTGTGCAAACGCGGCCGCGTCTTGGCTGACACCGTAAAAATCCTTGGCGTGGCCTTTGCCAACGATGCGGCTATAACCGCTGCCGATGGCGTCAATGAACACCAAATCGGTGCTCTTGAGAATGCTATATTGATTGGGTATCAGCTGATAGGGTGGCTGCGCGGCTTTGGCGTCGCCCGGCGCTGCCCACACAATGCGTTCGGGGCCGAAGCCGCCGATATCCACCAGCGCTGATGCGAAACCGGGTCCACCGTTGTAGGCAAATGTTACGGGCCGTTGATCTGGACTCGCGCTATCCTTGGTGTATGCGATGTAGAACACGCTGGCGACGGGTTCATTCTTGTCGTTCTTGAGCAGCAGGGTGCCGGCGGTAGCGGTGTATTTGATGGTTTTGCCGTCGATCGTCACGCTGTGCCGGGTAACAGATGTAGTTTCCGGGGGTATCGGCGACTCTGTGGTTTTTGTGTCAGCCGTGGAGGAAGCGGCGGCCATGATTGGTCCACTCAGCACGATCAGGATGCACAGAGTCAACAGGACGGACATATATTTCATCGGATTCTCCCGGTGGATTAAGACAGCAATTTGAACTTTATGACATGATTTGATTCTATACGTTCCAGTCACCGGCCTTCGCTTTTTGAGGAAATTCAATGTACAAGATTATTGCCTCGATTGTTGTTTCGATTATTGCCTTGATGGCCTTTGGCGTTTCGGCCATGGGCACCCAAGGCACGGGTATGAGTATGGGTAGCGCGCATGCGCAAACCACGGAACATTTTCCGTATGGTCATCCGGGATCGTCGGGAAAACCGGCTACCGTTATCCATATTCAGGCCCTGGATACCCTGCGATTCAGACCTGAGAGCATCACGGTGCATCGCGGCGAAACCGTCAAGTTCGTGGTCAGCAACGACGGCAAGCTCACGCATGAATTCGTCATCGGCGATGCCGCGCTGCAAGCCGCGCACGAGAAGGAAATGCAGGCCATGGCTGGCAAGCCCATGCACGATGTAAACGGCATCACCTTGCCACCGGGCCAGACCAAGACTCTGGTGTGGACTTTCACGCGCGACGGCGTGACGGAATACGCCTGTCACGAGCCGGGCCATTTCGCAGCCGGCATGGTCGGTAAAATAACCATAATTTCAGGCAAACACGGTTAAACCCGCGGCTTTTTCTCCGGAAGCCGAGTCTGCGGCGTACCTGCCAGGATTATTGCGTGACGGCCCTCGGATTGATGCAGGATGTAGCCGGTTATTTCATGAGCAACGGTAGGAGTCGAGCGCTGCGACATCTGCATACCCGGCAGGTGACGCATGTCCGCGGGTGGCATGCCGTGCAGCAGCACCGAGGCCGCGATGACCACACCCACACCCAGCACGCTTTCGGCATACACGGCCCGGGCGGAACTGCGCACGATGTTTCCATCCCCGGAGGGAGCGTTCGTCTTGAATATCCAGAAGAGTTTTGTGAACGGCGTTTCCTTCACCGGTTTGCCTGCGCTGTGTAGCAGGCGCGGCAATTTCGCATAACGGTTGTGGGCGCCGAAGGCAATCATCAGGATCACCAGAAAGATTTTTACGTCCAGCACCCGGCCGTAACTTGATGTCCACAGCGCGCCCCAGCTTTGCAGCTCGCCCACTGCGGTGAAAATCCCGGTTGCCAGAATCACGGCGAGTGCGATGCCCGAAAGCGTGGACAGGCGCTGAAACACCACAGCCGCGTCTTCGCCCGCGGTCTTGCCGCGACGCAGCAGTTTCGGGAAGATCACGAGCGACATGCCGAACAGGCTGCCGACCCACAGGGAACCTGACAGGAGATGCAGCCAGTCCACCCACACGGCGAAGGTGAAATCGCCGTGGTCGGCTGGGTGACCGGTTTCGCTGCGGGTCAGCGCGATTGCCGCCACGCCGAT
>JBOIBC010000124.1:0-4835 GCA_050739295.1 Gammaproteobacteria bacterium | reverse complement strand
GAATTGGAAGGCGGATGCATTTCTGACCCGGGACAAATCGCTCATCATGTGTTCGGCCCACGGCGCGTTGTTCGCTCCCGCCAGCGGCGCCTGCGTGGCCGGGCCGTGCCTGGGTCATGCATTGGATGCGGTCACGGTTGAGGTGCATGATGGTATGGTGGTGGCGTATTTCCAGCGCAAATAATTTACGCATCACGTAATTTTTCGGGAGTCGGGCAAGCGGCAATTATTTGAACGGAATTGGAGGACTTGAGACAGGTTCTATTGATCTAGGTGATCCAGCGGATTGGCCCACAGCTCATGACGTTCTTCGTCCAAGTCCACGCCATAATCCTCGCGCACGATGTCCAGCGAACCCGACCAGTCCTCCGGGGGATCCACCGGTCTGAGCCGCATCTCCGCCCAGTTCTCTGCGTCCAGTTCTTCCAGGGTGCCGTCGAAATACTGCACCCCGATGGTGCCGTCCCCGTCATCCACGGTCACCACTTCAAAGGTGACGCCTTGCGGGTCGGCATACCATTCTCCGATGGCAGGTTGCAGAGTTTCCGGTTCCATCATATTGCTCGCGGCAGTAGGCCCCCGGCCCAAAGATTGCTACCATGCAACGCGCACGCGACGCGTGTGGCTATGTTATAGAACCAGAATCTGCACAAAGCAATAGGGGATTATGAACACGCGCGCCCCTGCGGCCCGTCAATCAAGAATGAGTCCAGATTGGGTGTGTAGCTGTGTGTAATTACTCGCAATTTTGCGCGTGGAACATCGGATAATGCTGGAAAAATACATCAGTATGTTTATTTCGCTGTTCGTGGTCGTAGACCCGATCGGCCTTGCGCCCATGTTCGGCGCGATCACGCGTGGCGGCGGCCAGCTGCACCGACGGCGCATGGCCGTGAAAGGCACGATTCTCGCGACCGCGATTCTGTTGGTGTTTGCGGTCATCGGCGACTGGTTGTTGCGCACGCTTGGTATCAGTTTCCCGGCTTTCAAGATTGCGGGCGGCATCTTGCTGTTTTTGATTGCGATAGACATGGTGTTTGCGCGCCAGTCGGGCGGTCGCTCGGCCACGGAGCGCGAGGAAGAGGAAGGCAAGACCAAGGAAGACGTTTCGGTGTTTCCGCTCGCCTTTCCGTTGATTGCCGGGCCGGGTGCGCTAGCCACGATTCTGATCATGGTGAGCGAGGCGCACGGCAAGATTTTGATGTACATCGGCATAATCGTGATCGTGCTGCTGGTGTTGGGCATTACACTCGGCTGCCTGCTGCTCACGAATCGCCTGATGAAACTGCTGGGCGAAACCGGCGCCAACGTGGTAGGGCGGTTGTTTGGCGTGATTCTCGCCGCGTTGGCGGTGCAGTTTGTAGTGGATGGGATTCGGGCAGGGTTCTTCAGTTAGGTGGTTTCCATCCTTATCACTTCTCCCCCTTCCAGGGGGAGTAAGGAAGGATGAGGGGGGGATTTTGTGCGGCTGCGCCGCGGCTATTCGAGATAGCGGGCTTCCGCGGTCGCTATGGCGTCCTGCCTCCCGCGACATTCGTACTTCCCTGTACAGCACCCGCACGGCAGGCCCCTTTGTTTGAACGCGCAAAGAAAGGGACGAAAGAAACGCGCCCCGATGATTCCGCGCTTGTCTGAAATTGAATCGGAGACAATTCAATTTCAGACGCGTTCCTTCGCTTCTCGCGTCCTCGGGACCGCGCTCACGGCACATCCTTGTGCCGGTCGCGCGGACGGGCGTTCCCTCGCCCCGTCCCTTCTGCGAAAGGCTATTTCCTGCGGACGCTATGCGGATCGGCGGAATCCGCAGGTAATGCAATATTACTCACCCGTGCTCAATGGGGAGTAATATCAGTTTCCAAGATAGCTAGAGATTGTTTTGCGAGAGCAACGTCGTCGTATTTACCGGGGTGTGCGATGACATCCCTAAGAGCCGTTATGGTCATGTGGGGATAGAAAATATGGTCCCAGCGTTTCTCCATTGGGCTAGGATTTGCAATATAGCCCTGAATGTTTCTTACGCGTTGGACGGAGAGTGAGTGGGGGTCGCCGTGTGCGAGCATGTATTGAGCCTGTCGTAGAAAGTTTTGACTTGAAAACCATTCTATAGCTTTGTCCAGTGATTCAACGCCGCCTTTCGAGCGTAATAGAAGTGCAGCAGCAAACTGGTCAGCCATATCCTCGTTGTTATAATCTGGTAGTCCCCACACATTCATCAATGAGTGACCCATCTCATGGAATATAACGAAAGATAAGGCATCTGTTTCGTGCTGTTCGATCAGTTGGTCCATTAGTTCGTAACAAATTGTGATATCAGGGCTTGAAAATGCATTAGGGATTCCACATGGCTGGACATGGATATTGAAATCCGTAAAAACGAACTCCTTTTTTAGTGCCGCATATCCTCTCCCTAAAATAGATTTAAGGGATTGCACAGTGTTGTCCGGGAGCCTAGTTTTTGTCTCTATCTCCCATGATACTTTTTTCGCTATGACATGGGCGTAACGGTTATCTAATACCAGCATATATGCGCCGTAAGCATCCGCTTTGGCGATAAACACAATAGGTTTGTTCCCGCGCTGGAGTTGTTTGGTAACCCCCGAAAAATTCCCTTGTACTCCTTGCTCAAAAAGGTTCAAATTCGTCTGGTCCATCACGTAGGCACTGATGTCTCTATAAACAGCGTTGTTGATGATGAGCCCTACACCAAATGCATCACCAGGTTGTGCGTTAGTGATAAATGGGATAGTAACCAGATGCCCGGCCGGTACAGTGGTTTGTCCCTTGTGAACTTCAATAATGTAAGGGGAGACAGTGACCTCAGCATGTACAGTCATAGTTACAACAACAAGTAGTGTTGCTAATAGAACTCTACGCATGGTGATCTCCCATTAAGATGTATTTATCAGCCTCAGAATAGCTTAAACCTATCAGATGTAATAGAGCCACTCACCGCCGCACGAATACCAGATCATGCACCGCATGGCCCAGTTTCAGGCCGCGGCGCTCGAATTTGGTGAGAGGCCGCTGCGGCAGCCGTGGAGCATAGCCGCCATCATCCGTGGTGTTGACGAGATCGGGACAGGCGGACAGCACCGCCAGCATGTGCGCGGCGTAATCCGGCCAGTCGGTGGCGAGATGCAGTTCGGGATACGCGCGTACCCTGCGCCTGTAAATTCAGGGTTAGGTTCCTGAACTGGTTCGCGCAATAATAGGCACGATTATAAAACTGGAGGTCCGTCCATGTTGCTCACCGCTGTCCTGCTGCCTGCCCCTGAAGGCGGGTTTACTGCGTTCAATCCTGAAACTGGCTCGACCTCACAAGGCGACACAGTTGAAGAAGCACTGGCGAACCTTCGCGAGGCTACTGAGTTGTTTATCGAGGAGTTCCCGCTGTCGGTATCCGGGCAACCGCTGGTTACAAGCTTCGAAGTGACGGTGCATGCCTAGCTTGCCGCATGTCTCCGGGATGGAGGCCGTGCGTGCTCTTGAACGTCTGGGCTTTTCCGTAGCGCGACAACGTGGCAGTCATATCGTCCTGCGGCGAGGTGAAATTGGCTGCGTTGTGCCCAATCATCGGGAGCTGAAGATCGGTACTTTATCAGGCGTGCTCAAACAAGCCAGGGTCACGGCTGAGGAATTCATTGAGGCTTTGCGATTTTGAACTTGGCCTGAAATCTCCAAGCTTGTGTTCTTGGCAAAATCATCTTCGCACAAAAACTAGATCGGTCACCGGATGGCCCAGTTTCGTGCCGCGGCGTTCGAATTTAGTGGGCGGCCGCGCCGGTGATTGCGATACACAATCGGCTTCGGCGGTAGGGGTGAAATCGGGACAGGCGGACAGCACCGCCAGCATGTGTTCGGCGTAATCCAGCCAGTCGGTGGCGAGATGCAGTTGGCCTCCGGATTTCAGTTTGCGCGCTATCAAGGCCGCGAACTCCGGTTGCACCAAGCGGCGTTTGTGGTGACGTTTCTTGGGCCAGGGATCAGGGAAGTACAGCAGCACGGTGTCGAGACTCGAATCCGGAACGCAACGGCTCAGCACCTCAACCGCATCCGCGCAGACCACACGCACATTAGTGATTTTTTCCGTCTCCAGCGCCATGAGCAGACGGCCGACGCCGGGGCTGTGTACTTCGATGCCGAGAAAATCCTCATCAGGATGGGCGCGTGCCAGCGCCAGAAGGTTTTCGCCGTCACCGAAGCCGATCTCCAGCGTGCATCTGGCGTCACGTCCGAATATTTGTTGGAAATCGAGCGGCGCTTGTGAAATATCGAGGCCGTAACGCGGCAGCAATTCCGTTAGCGCCCGCGCCTGGGCAGCAGTGAGCCGGCCCTGTCTTAATACGAAACTCCGTATGCCACGGCTTAGCGGCGCGGGAGTCGGGGGGGGATTCATGTGGCTATTACTGTCGAAGAGGTTATATCTTGTGGGAGCGGTCGTACCGACCGCGATTTAAAAACATCGCGACGGAGACCGTCGCTCCCACGGGTGATTTCAGAAGAACAGACCGTCCACGGGCGAAGATGCGGAGGCATAACGCTTACGCGGAATGCGGCCGGCCAGAAACGCTTCGCGCCCGGCCTCGATGGCTTTCTTCATGGCACTGGCCATGAGCACTGGATTTTTCGCGTGCGCCACGGCGGTGTTCATGAGTACGCCGTCACAACCGAGTTCCATGGCGATGGTGGCATCCGATGCGGTGCCTACGCCGGCATCCACCAGGATCGGCACGCGCGCGTTCTCGACAATGGTGAGGATGTTGTAGGGGTTGCGGATACCAAGACCTGAACCCAGTG
Organism: Gammaproteobacteria bacterium; assembly: GCA_050739295.1. Classification (GTDB taxonomy): domain Bacteria; phylum Pseudomonadota; class Gammaproteobacteria; order Natronospirales; family REEB76; genus REEB76. The sequence continues at coordinate 38 of JBOIBC010000124.1, read as the reverse complement.
GCGCGCCGAGCGGCATCACTGACGCACAGCCGAGTTCT
>JBOIBC010000123.1:0-4836 GCA_050739295.1 Gammaproteobacteria bacterium | reverse complement strand
GTCCACGTAACTCATAACTCCTCCTGTGTGATCGCTTAGCCAACAGTTTCCACAAACTCTTTCAGATTCGTGCCGATGATCGCTGTCCACCCGGCTTCAAAATTCTTCCTGGCAAATGCTGGCACCGGCGGGAAGGTTTCCAGTCCGGCGTGCGTGAGCCGCAGACGGGTGTGTTGGCCGACTTCGGGAAACAGCTCAAAGGTCACCCAAGAATTCCCCGGCTGGCCTTCGTAACGCCAACTGTAGGCAAGTGTTTTGCCGGGAATGACTTCAGTGACCTTGCAAAGATGTATCCACTTCACGCCGTCGTTGTCTTGTGCCTCGAATTGGAATTCAAAACCCGGCTCGGGCCTGAACTCCTTGATGTCGAAATACCAGCGCCGCATGTCCTGGTTGTCGGTAATGGCTTTCCAGACTCTGGCAACCGGCGCGCTGAACGTCCGCTCGATTAACAGCGAAGCGTCTTTCATCGTCAAATGCCGGGCCAGGCGTTCCAGGCTCTGGGTCCAGCCCGCTTCCATGCCTTTGAGGTATTGCACGGCCACGGGTGCCACCGCGACGCCGCGGATTTGCAGGGTGAGTTTGGTCTTGCCGCCATGCTCGGCGAAGCTGACGGTGGTGAGTGTTTTAAGAAGCGGGTTGCCTTCCTTGTCCTCCGCTGCCGAGTCGAAGACCAGTCGCTCGGGCGTCACGATCTCGCGGAAAATGCCCGACATCGGATACACCGTACCGTCGGGTGCGCGCATGTGGATGCGGATGGCGCCGCCCGGCCGCAGGTCCAGTTCGCAGACGGGATTACTGAACCCCTCCGGTCCCCACCATTGCACCAGGTGCTCGGGATCGGTCCAGGCCCGGAACACCACTTCCCGCGGCGCGTCAAAAACGCGCGTGATGGTCAGCTCGCGCTCGGCTGGGACATAAGCTTTTGTCGTACTCATGTTTTTCTCCCGAGTTGAAGCTCATTGCGGTTGTAATGCCGTTGTCAGCTTGTCCAACAGCTCACGTGTGCCACGCTCGCGTGATTCTGCGTCGTCGTAACCGTCCAGAAACACAGCCTGTTCGGTATAGATCAGGTGCGTGGCTTTGTCTGTGGGCTTGAGTTCCACGGTCGAGAGCGAGACCGATATGCGCTTGTCGTTAATGTGCATGTCGTAGGTGTACACGATGCGCTGGTCCGGCACGATGTCCTGGTAGTACGCTTCGAAATCACTCACCGTACCGCCGTCCCAGGTACCTTTCAGGTGTTCGCACCCTCCGACACGGAAATCGAAGTTGCGTTCCAGTTCCTTCCATTTCCCGGCGGTGCCGCCGAACCAGCGCGACTTAGCTTGTGGTGTCGCCCAGGCGGCGAATACCTGTGTGGGCGTTGCATCGTAGTTGCGCTCGATGACGAAGGTGGCGTGTTGCGCGGATCGCGCGCTGATGGCAGTTGAATCCGGGTTTTTTGCGGGCATGACTTTACTCCTTACCATTCAACTGTTTCATCCGATCCGCCAAAGCGTGCCGGGAGGGATTTGTAATGTGGCAAGTCGTCCGTGACGGGAAGCATGGCATACCGACACTGCTGGTGAAATTCGGGTGTGAATGCGCCTTTCGGCAGGAAATTTGCCTTCACACCACGAGTACCGAGCTCCGGTACTTCCGCCAGCGCCCAGGTTCCGCACGCGGCACAACGTCTGCGCGGCCTGGTCTTATGCGTCCAGGTTTCCAGTTCGCCTTGTGTTACCTGCACGGCGTCCGCGGGATACATGGCGACCCCGACATACGCTGCGCCATGAACTGCCTGGCCGTCGTCGCAGTGACAATAGAACTGGACACTCGGTTCGCCGGTCAACCGCAGCCGGACGGCGCCGCAAAGACAACTGATTTCCGTGATTTTCATTTTCTTGCCTTCTCGTTCAAAATCTCGGGAAGATATTCCGCGAGCCGATCCAGGCATTCGTTCCAGCCGCCGCGATGTCCATCGCGCGATTCGACATTCATGAAGAATGCTTGATGCAAGCTGAGTCTGGTCTGGCCGTTGTGTTCCTCAAAGCTCACGGTCACCACGGTCTCGTGCCCGCGCTTGCCGTCCGCATCATCCCAGGCATGGGTGAAGACCAGCCGTTTGTTTTCCACTACCTCGCGATAAATGCCGCCGAGCCAGAGTTCCGTGCCGTCAGGTTTGCGCATGCAGGAGCGCCAAGCACTGCCGGAGCGCACTTCCCCCTCCGAATAAGGAATCGTGAAACCGCGAGGCGCCGACCATTGCACGATGTGCTCCGGTTCTGTCCACGCCTTGAACACGAGGCTGCACGGCGCGTCGAAGACACGGGTGATGGTCAACTCTTGGTCCGCAGTGTCCGCGGCAAGGTTATTTCTGTTTGCGTTCATGCGTTTTCTCCTGTGCTTGAAGTTCATGCAGGTAATCATCCAGACGGTCGAGTTTCTGTTCCCAGAAGCGGCGGTATTGCGCAATCCAGTCGGACACATCGCGCAGCGGTGCTGCCTTGAGCCGGCAGGGCCGCCACTGTGCCTGGCGGCTGCGGGTAATCAGGCCGGCGTGTTCCAGCACCTTGAGGTGCTTGGTCACGGCGGGCAGGCTCATGTCGAACGGCTTGGCCAGCTCCGTGACCGAGATCTCGCCCGTGACGAGCCGGGCCAGGATGGCGCGCCGGGTGGGGTCGGCCAAGGCGGAAAAGGTGGCGCTCAGGCGGTCGGGGGTCATGTAGGTACACCTTCCAGTTAAGTAACTTACTGGTTAAATACACCTGTTTGCAGAGCCTGTCAAGGGTGATGCCTATATCTTCAGAATCAGTTAGGGTGGCTGTTACTGGCCGCGGTAGGCACGCTCCAGTTCGGCGATTTCGAGTTTCTTCATTTGCATAAGCACGTGCATGACGCGCGCGGATTTTCCCGCGTCCGGGTCGGTCAACAGCTTCGACAGTACTGTCGGAACAATCTGCCAGGACAGGCCGTACTTGTCCTTGAGCCAGCCGCAAGCCTGCGCCTTCGGATCGCCGTCGGTGCCGAGCTTTTCCCAGTAATGGTCCAGTTCTTCCTGGGTATCGCAAAACACCTGGAATGAAACCGCCTCGTTGAATTTGAATTGCATGTCGCCTGCGCCATTGAGTGCAGTGAAATTCTGACCGTCAAGCGTAAATTCCATGGTTAGCACCTTGTCTTCCGGTATATCGAAACTTTTTGCGCCTTCTTTGCCGTAGCGGGAGATCTTGCCAATTTTTGAGTTCTTGAAGATGGCGGTGTAAAAGCGGGCTGCTTCATCAGCTTCGTCGTTGTTGAACCACAAACAGGGGGTGATCTTTTGCATTTCCATACTCCTCTCAAGTTTCAAATAACCGAAAACGTGCCGGTTCAATGTCGCACAGGGAAAATCGCTCGCAACGGCGGGTCGCGCAGAAACAGCCCGCCCCAGAGCAAGACGCCGTAAACAACGGCCAGGCAGTTGTAAAGGACCGGCGACCTCATGAATAAATTGGTGGCAACCGCGCCACCCAGATAACCCGTGATCAGAATGGCGCCGAGCATCGCAGTGCGTGGAATGGCATATAGAACGGTGCTGATTAGCAGCACAATGCCAAGGCTGATGATCACGCCGGAGTGCCACCCGGTTGCCTTGACCACCAGTTCCGGCATGAACAGTTTCATCGCGCCGTCAAACAGAAAGAACAGCGTAGTCAGCGTGACAATGACTCGGCCGGTCCAGAACATTATTTTCGATGTGGGAGCGGTTTGAATGGCGTCCTGCATAAATGTTTCTCCGATCGTGTTGTGGTTGGTGGCGGCGTCATTCAGGCCGGCACAATGACCATCCAGCCCACGCCAAATTGGTCCTTGAGCATGCCGAAGCAGGGCGAAAAGAACGTCTTGACGAGCGGCATACCTATTCTGCCGCCGGCCGCGAGCGCCGTGAACACACGCTTGGCTTCCGCTTCGTTGGCAACGCTCAACGACAGGCTGAAACCCTGAAAAGCCGTATGCGCTCGGGTGCAATCGTCGCAGGCCATAAGGTGGTTCTCGCCGACCTGTAACTCCGTAAACATCACTTTGTTCTCGAAACCGGGTGGCACCATGCCGGGTGGAGGTGGTTCGGGACTATCGTTGTAACGCATGAACCTTCCCTGTTTTGCGCCAAGTGCTTTTTTGTAAAACTCGACCGCTTCTTCACAACGGCCGTCGAAGAAAAGATAAGCCTGGACTTGCATGTTGCTCTCCTCGTCAGGTGGGAATGTCAGGATTTCGGATCCTTGGCGAGCTTCTCGGCCTCGGCCCGCACGCGCGCTTCTTGTGCGCGCAGTTCCGGCGTGAATTCCTCACCGAAGTCCTCGGCCTCGAACACCGGGCGGATCTCGACTTCGGTGCCGCCATCAAAGGGCGCGCGCTTGAGCCAGTCCATCGCTTCCTGCATGGATTTCACCCGCCACAGCCAGAAACCGGCAATCAGTTCCTTGGTCTCGGCGAAGGGGCCGTCAATCACCGTGCGCTTGGCACCCTCGAAGCGCACGCGCTTGCCCTTGGAACTCGGGTGCAGCCCATCGCCGGCCAGCATTACACCGTTCTTCACCAGTTCCTCGTTGAACTTGCCCATGGCTTCCAGCAACTCGCGCTTGGGCATGATGCCGTCTTCGGATTCTTTACTCGCTTTGACAATGACCATGACTCGCATTGCAGCCTCTCCTGTAGTGTGTGAATGGATTCAGTGTTTCTGCCGGACCTGTTCGGCCGCGACGGTTTCGTGGATCGGCCGGATGGGCCGCACCTCGATGCTGCCGACGCGCGCCGGCGGGATCTTGGTGGCAATCTGAATAGCCTCATTCAGATCCCGGGCCTCCACCA
>JBOIBC010000122.1:0-4852 GCA_050739295.1 Gammaproteobacteria bacterium | reverse complement strand
CACCAGTTCACGGCGCTGATCTTTCTCTTCCCGAGATGGTGGAGCGCGGTAAATTTCCTCGCCCCAGAAAGTCTTGAGTGCCACGAAACCGGTCTCGAAACGACCTGGATACAATGGCTGCTCGTCGGGTGGCCGGTTCAGGTCGGCGACAAACCTGCTGTAGGTAGCGAAAATCATGGTCGCGCCCAAGGCAGGCAGAAAATCATATAAATGATGCAGGTGCCAGTCAGTCATGGGCAGACTGCAGATGTATTCGGATGCAAACTCCGCCGCAATGGCTTCGGGCACATAGGTGCCGGTGTGCGGAATGCTGACCAGCACCGGGGTTTCGTCCACAGATGGCTCGCGTATTCCGTAAGGTCGCGGTTCCATTATTGCTCACTCAGACGTGAAACTACTTTTGAAAATTCGCGGGCGCTGGTTTCCGCATCCTTGACCACTCCATGATCCACCATGCGCTTGCCGCCCACATACACCTGCGCGATGTCTTGGCGGCTGCCGCCGATAATAAAGGCATCCAGAAGCGTATCCAGATCATGTCCCAGCCAGGGCGAGGCCTGTTCATCCAGCACCACCAGGTCGGCACGCTTGCCGACTGCAAGCGCACCCACCGGCTCCGCCAACGCGGCTGCCCCGCCATCGCAAGCACGCTGCCAGAGTGCGGCGCCGAGACCGGCGTCGGTCGCCAGGCGCGCGCGCTGCTGCCGGCGCAGACGCTGGCCGTATTCCAGCCAGCGCAATTCTTCCACCGCATCAATGCGGCAGTTGCTGTCGGAACCAATGGCGAAACGGCCACCGGTGCGGGTAAATTCCTCTGCAGCGAACAGGCCGTCGCCCAGATAGGCTTCGGTGATGGGGCACAACACCACGGTTGTGTCGTGCTTCAGAATCAGACTGCGTTCCGCGTCGGTGGCATGGGTGGCATGCACCAGGTTCCAGCGTTGGTTCAGTTCCACGGTGCGCGCTAGCAGCTCAATAGGATTGGCGCCAAAGACCATCTTGCACTCCTCCACCTCCCGTTGCTGCTCGCTGATATGGATATGCATTGGCCATGTGCCGCTGGACAGACTGTCCACACTTTTTATTAACTTCGGCAGCACATCCGGTGGCACGGCGCGCAGGGAATGGGGTGCAATGCCCAGTTTCACGCCATGGAGTTCCTGCAATAGCCGGCAATAATCTTCTATACTGGCATGCACAAAGCGTCGCTGGTGATCCGATGGCGGCGTATTGAAGCCGCCGGTCTGGTAGAACACCGGCAACAATACCAAATGAATGCCCGCCGCACGCGCCGCCTCAATGACCGCGCGCGCCATTTCAGGACCACGACGGCCATCCGGCATATGATGCACATAATGAAATTCCGCGACGCTGGTAAACCCGCCGCGCAGCATATCCAGAAACGCCTCGCGGGCGATCACGAACAGGTCTTCCGGCGTCATTTGGTTGGCGAGCCGGTACATGGCCTCGCGCCAGCTCCAGAAGGAATCATTCGTATTTGCCTGTTCACCGAAACCGGACAGGGCCCGTTGAAACGCATGGCTGTGGGCATTGGGCATGCCGGGCAGCGCCAGGAACCCGTCGGTCGCACCGCGCGCCGGTTCAAAGGCTTCGATCAGCCCCGCCGCGCCGACGACCAGTGTCTGATTACGGCGCAGGCCAGCCGGCGTCAGCACGTATTTGAAAGTAAGCTGCGTCCGCATACCGGTATGCTCTCAGATTCACACCCCAGCGCATAGTGACGCCATGTACGATCTGCTGGTCAAAAACGCCTGCCTGTATCCCATGCACCTAGACGCGGGCATGGCGCATGCACGTACCCTGGCGGTAAACGATGGCCGGATAGCGGCTTTGGGCGTGCCCGACAAAGCACCTGCGCGGGAAATCTTTGATGCCGCGAACCGGGTGGTGCTGCCGGGTTTCGTGGACTGCCACACACATGCACTCTATACCGGTAATCGTCTGGCGGAACACAACCGCAGGCTCGAAGGCGCGAGCTATGAGGAGATCGCCCGCGCCGGCGGCGGGATACAGGCCACAGTACAGGCGGTGCGAGCCGCGAGTGAACAGCGACTAGTGGAAGAGACCCTGATGCGTCTCAAGACACTGCACGACGAAGGCGTCACCACAATAGAGATCAAGAGTGGTTACGGCCTCGACCTGGCCAACGAACTCAAGATGTTGCGCGCCATCCGCAAGCTGCGCCAGCATATAGACATGAATATCGTGCCCACGTTCCTCGGCGCCCATGCAATTCCCTCCGGTCGCACACGCGAGGACTATCTCGCTGAAGTAATTGGAAAAATGTTGCCGGCCGTAGCGCGCGAAAGGCTGGCCGAGAGTGTGGATATTTTTGTGGAGAACATCGCTTTCAGTGTGCAGGACCTGCGCGAGTTGTTCATGCAGGCCGCAAAAGCCGGGCTCAAAACCCGTGTCCACAGTGACCAGCTATCCAACATCGGCGCCACCGAGGCAGCTGCGGCCCACGGTGCGCTGTCTTGTGATCATCTTGAATATGCGAATGAGGAAGATGTCTCGGCTATGCGCAACGCCGGAAGCGTGGCGGTGCTCCTGCCGGGCGCATTTTATTTCCTGAAAGAAACCCGCAAACCACCGGTTGAATTATTGCGCCGTTATCAGGTACCCATGGCCGTCGCCACGGATCTGAATCCGGGTTCCTCACCCATCGCCAGCCTGTTGACAGTAATGCACATGAGTGCGCTCCTGTTCGGCCTCACGCCGGAGGAAATTCTGCTGGGCGTGACGCGCAACGCGGCCAAAGCTCTGGGGCGCGAGGACACAATCGGTAGTCTCGCTCCAGGCCGGCACGCTGATTTTTGTGTCTGGGATATACCAGCACCTGAGTTCCTGCTATACCAACTCGGCGGTCTGAAACCCGTCGCGATATTCTTCAAGGGCAAAAAAGCATGAATGATCTGTTGCTAACAGGTACTGATCTTACTCTTGGCGCATTTGCCGGATTCGATACGGCGCACCCCCATGTGAGGCTCGCGGACAGTGCGCGTCAAAAAATGCAGGTGAGTGTGGACACGGTGCGCCACGTCATTAAGACCGAACGTGTGTGCTACGGCATCAACACCGGCTTCGGCGCACTGGCTCGTCAACATATTTCCCGCGATAAACTCATACAGTTGCAATACAATCTGGTGCGCAGCCATGCCTGCGGCGTGGGCGAGCCGTTATCCCCAGCAGTCACCCGCCGCATCCTGTTGCTCAAGGCCAACAGCCTCGCCGTTGGCAACTCCGGGATCCGCCCCGAAGTCGTGGATGTGTTGCTGGCGCTGCTCAACCACGACGTGCTGCCGATGATTCCCGCGAAAGGTTCCGTGGGTGCATCTGGTGATCTGGCGCCCCTCGCCCATCTGGCCCTGGCGCTCATCAGCGAGGGTGAAGCACTGCATAAAGGCAAATTATTGAAAGATGGCGCGGTGCTGACTGCTATCGACAAACAGCCGGTACAACTCGAAGCCAAGGAAGGGCTGGCGCTACTCAACGGTACCCAGGTTTCTGCGGCGCTTGCAATAGAAGGCCTGTTACAAGCACGCGTGGCCTTGCTGTCATCCATCGTCATCGGTGCGCTGACGGTGGAAGCCTTGGCCGGCAGCTACAGCCCCTTCGACACTCGTATCTCTGCGGTGCGCAATTTGACTGGACAAATCAAGGTCGCCGAATTATTCCGCGGCCTGCTGACCGGCAGTGAAATCTGGCAATCTCATCAAGGCTGCGATCGGGTGCAGGATCCCTACTCCTTGCGCTGCATGCCGCAGGTTTACGGGGCCGTGTGGGACACCCTCGCCCATGCCGCCCAAGTGCTGGCGCGCGAATGCAACAGTGTGTCGGACAATCCCCTCATCTTCGGTGAAGATGTGCTTTCGGGTGGCAACTTCCACGCTGAGCCCTTGGCTTTCGTATCAGATTTCATGGCCATAGCGGCCACAGAGCTGGGTAACATCTCCGAGCGGCGCACGGACCTGCTGCTCAAAAAAATCAATCAGAAGCTCGAGATGTTTCTGGCCCGGGAACCGGGAGTGGAATCCGGATTCATGATCGCGCATGTCGCCGCGGCGGCCCTGGCATCGGAGAACAAGACGCTGGCGCATCCGGCTTCCGTGGACACCATCCCGACCTCGGCCGGACAGGAAGATCATGTGAGCATGGCGCCCTGGGCGGGGCTGAAATTGTTGCGGATTCTGGAGAATTTATGCCACATCCTTGCCATTGAAGCTCTCGCCGCGGCGGCGGCCATTGATGCGCAGCGGCCACTTAAAACCACAGTGAAATTGGAGGTGGTTCATGCACTGTTGCGCAAGTATGTGCCAGCGCATACGGGTGACCGGCGTCTGGATGGCGACATCCATCGGCTTGCGCGGGAACTTGGCAAAGGTACGCTGGTTAAATATCTGAAACTAGATGACGATATGCTGCTAGGAACCTGATTTTGCAGACATTACTACAAAATCAACTGTCTGTGGATTTATGTTATGCAAGCGACAGATTTTTCCGGTTTTTGGCTATAATTGAATCATATTTCGGCTTGGCTCTGGAGACTATAGCCACAGGTCATCGGCAAAAAATTCAGGGTTATGACGACCCCACGCAACGCGGGGAAGTCCGGGGCCTCTCGTTTTCCCCCTTTGACGAGAGGCCCCACTTTTTTTGTGCCGACCACAATGGTTGACGCATTTTTCCGCTAGGAGCTGGCAGCTGTACGCTGTAAACTGCCACCACGTGAACAATGTTACCTTCTAGCTGTATTCCCAAGCCCTGATCCGGAGTCCCCATGTTCAGACTGATTATCCGGTACGCCGCTGTACTGTGCACGTTATTGTTG
>JBOIBC010000121.1:0-4879 GCA_050739295.1 Gammaproteobacteria bacterium | reverse complement strand
GTCTTCCGCGGTGAGGGTACGGTGAATGGCGCCCGCGGCAAGCAGGGCAGGGAGCGTTTCCGGGCCGATGCTTTCGGACAGTCTGCCCTCGTTCAGCAGTGATTGCAGTGCCTCGTGGTCGTACACGCGGCGTTTGAGGATGCCGGCACGATAAAGGTGCAGCAGACCGTCGCTGAACATCTCGCTGCCGGCGTACAGGCCGGTCTTGTAAGCACCGGCGCCGCCCAGCGCCGCGATGTCATTGCAGAATTTCTTCTGAATGCCCAAGGCCTCGAGAAGTTCGCGATAACGCTGGTTATCGCTGTGACGCATCTGTGTGGAGTACACGAAGGCATCACCCAGATTACCGATGCCCACCTGCAAGGTGCCGCCGTCCCTGATGAGCGTGCTGGCGTACAGACCGATCATGTGCTCGACCGGATCAATAGCCATGTTGGGCACGGCAAACAGCGCGTGCTCGAGCGCCGGGTTCTCGACCATGATGTCGAAGAAATCCGGCTCGATGCTCGCGTCGCCGTACATGAACGGCAGTCGCGAATTCACCATGCCCACCACCGCGACCTTGCGGCCGGCTTTCTCCGCGGCGCGCAGGCCCGGCATGATATCGAGCGTCACATCCGGATTGGAACTGAGGCTGTAATGCACACCCCCGGCTGTTTCTTCCTTGCCGACCATCTGCAGGACCACGTTGACGCCGGCGGCGAGCATGTCACGCGCCACGTGGGTGTAATTGGTGCTGGTGTAATGCTGCTGGGCGCTGGCATTGTGCAGCAGGCTGCCGGATTTGAAATAGAACTCCGAGGTTTCGATATTCGGCGGCAGCGTGCCGGTGTGCAGCGCGTGCATGTAGTCCAGTTCCGGGTAATCGCCGAACACGCGCTGCACAAACGGCTGCAGGAAACGCCGTTCCAGATCGCTGTGCCAGGCGGGTTTCTCCAGCGACAGCGCCGTCATGATCTTGAGCTGGATGGACGGATCGGTTCGGGCGCGCCGGAAGAAGGCGTTCAGCAGCGGGTTGGGTTTGCCGATGCCGAGCGGCGTGCCGATGACGAGGCGCTTGCCGACGCGCGCAATGACCGCGTCCACGCAGGTTTCGGGATCATCCAGTATTGGCGGCATTCACGATTCCATGAAAAATCCCGCCTTGCGGCGGGGGCAATATTAACAGGCGTTGACTCAGTTCGCAGGCGCCGCAGCCGGCGGGTTCACGTAAGTGTTGAACAGCCGCCAGATGCGCCGGTATTCGTCCAGCCACGAGGACGGCGCCTTGAAATCGTGGTGTTCGGTCGGATAGAACATCACGTCGAAGTTCGGATTGCGCAGCTCCTGCAGTTTTTGCACCATGTGCACCGTGTCAATGAAGAACACGTTGTCGTCCTCCATGCCCTGCAGGATCAGTAGATGGTGTTTCAACTGGCCGGCGTAGTTGATGGGTGAACTGGTGTAATACGCTTCCGGATCAATGCTGGGCAGATTGAGAATATTAGACGTGTAGAAATCGTTGTAGTCCGCCCAGTCGCCGACCGGACGCAGCGCCGCGCCCGCGGCGAACAAATCGGGCCGGCGGAACATCATCATGTAGGTCATGAAGCCGCCGTAGGAACCGCCGTACACGCCGAGTTTTTTCGAATCTACATGCCAGTCACTCTCCAACCAGTGCACCCCATCTTCGATGTCCTGCACTTCCGGATGACCCATGTGCTGGTAGATGGCCGTGCGCCAGTCGCGGCCGTAACCGGCCGAGCCGCGGTAATCCATGTCCAGTACCAGATAACCGTGCTGGGTCAGGAAGGTCTGGAACATGAGTTCATGAAAATAATAGGACCAGCCCTGATGAGCGTCCTGCAGATAGCCGGCGCCGTGGATAAATACCACCGCCGGCCAGGATTTCACCGGCGTGTAGTCGCGCGGCACATACAGGCGTGCGTAGATGGCTTGTTTAACATGCGTGGACGGCACCTGCACGATTTGCGGCGTGACCCAGTTGATGGAGGTGAAGGCGCTGGACACGGTATGTGTCAGTTGTTTCGCCGCGCCGTCGGGATGCGCGTCTACCACCCATACTTCCGGCGGCCGGATCGTGGTGGAGTGATACACCAGCAGCTTGCGTTCATCGGGAGACAGGGCATAACTCATGCCGCCTTCCTCCAGCGCTGAAGGCTGCGAGCCGTTCACGCCACCAAGATTGGTGACTGCCTGCATGACGCCATCACGGATATTGATGCGGTAGATTTCATAAATACCCGGCGCCTTGCGGTTCGCCACGGCATAGAAATAACGGTCATCGCGTGCGAGGATGGGATCCGAGATCTCGAAGGTCCCGCTGGTAAGCTGGCGCGCGGTTTTTGCATGGATGTCTTTGAGATAAAGCTGCGAATACCCCGTGGCCTCGGAGAGATACCAGAGGGTGTGGTTGCCGTGCAGCCAGCCGAAATCATTGAAACTCCAGTTGATCCAGGCCGGGTCTGTGAGCCGGTTTTGCGTCACCAGCACCTTGTTGGCGAAATCCAGCGTGGCAATCCAGCGGTCTTTGTTGTCGTTGGCCCGGAATTCGAGCGCCAACTGTTTGCCGTTGTCGCTCCATGCGAGCCCCCACACGGACACGGGCCGGATGGCCGGTGCTTTTACGGACGCCTCCGCGGTCTTGCGCTCGATGCCGTGCTTCACATCCCAGTCCACCGCCGATTTGCGCAAGGCCGCAAGCGGGTCATCCTTGATGCCGGGTAACGGGCTCAGGTCCAGCGGAAAAGACGTGTGCGTTTCGAGATCCAGCACCAGCACCGATTGCGGCGGCGGCGGATTCAAGCCCACGTAGGTGTGGCGTTTGAGGATTTCCGCGTAACCCGATTCGGTAATGTAATTGGGCATCATGCCCGGCTCACCCTTGTTGTAATCCTTGGGTATCGTCACCAGCACCAGCCAGCGGCCGTCGGGCGACAGGGAGCTGCCCCGGATGCTGATCTGGTCGCCCAGATACCAGGGCGCCGGTACGCGCGTGTGGTCGGCGCTGGCCTGGGCCGCCTGCTGTTGCTGCGCGGCTGTTTCGTTGCTTTGTTGCCTGCTCAGGAAATCGAACAGCCGCGGTTGTTCGGCTTGCAGGTAATTCTGCGGTGGTTTGGCTTTCACCGGGTCATCCATGATTCGGATGTCGGCAGCCAGCGCCGTGAGTCCGCTGCGCAGATCGTAAATATAAATATCGTTGCCTTCGTGCCACTGCACCTGTTCGCCGTTGGCCATGAAAGCCACATCGTTTTTGGGCGTGGTGTCACGGGTTAGCTGGCGCAGTGCGCCGCTGGAAAGTGTGCGCACGAATACGTTGTTGTCGCGCACGAATACCTTGAGAGTATGCGCCGGGTTGAAATTGTCACCGGGCGCTGACACGCTGCCGAGTTCCCTGTCGGGTACTTTGTGCACCACATCGGTATTAACGGCCACCGCGTACAGATCGCGCAGCGGGCTGTCGTTGCGCTTCTGCCAGTAATAAATGTGACGGCTGTCGTAGCCCCAATACGCACGTTCCGGCGGATTTCCGATCCAGTCCGGATTCGCCATGATTTGTTCCAGCGTGACGCCGGAGGCATCGGATGTGACGGCCGGCGTGGGTTGAGCCAGGAGCGCCGGCGAAGCCAACAGCAATCCCAGGAACAGGCAAGCGATGCGTTGAATCATGGAACACCTCATCAGTAGAGCCCTCACCCCAACCCTCTCCCGGAGGGAGAGGGAGCAATAGTTCAAGAGCAGTTAGATCGAAACCAGAGCCTGATCGAGATCGGCAATCAGGTCATCGGCATGTTCCACGCCCACGGATGCGCGCAGCAGATTCCGTGGTGTCTTGGTGTCCGGCCCTTCCATGGACGCACGGTGTTCGATCAGGCTTTCCACGCCGCCCAGGCTGGTTGCGCGGGTAAACAATTTCACTTTGCCGACAGCGTGCATGGCGGCTGCTTCGTCACCGCGCAACGTGAAGGATAGCATGGCGCCGAAGCCGTGCATCTGGCGCTTCGCGAGCGCATGACCGGGATGGGTTTCAAGCCCAGGATAGAATACGCTTTCAACGACTTTGTGTTTCGACAAATGTTGTGCAATCGCCAACGCATTTTGCGATTGGGCGCGGATGCGCAGCGGCAAGGTCATGGCGCCGCGCAACAGCAGCCAGCAATCAAACGGCGAAGGCACCGCGCCGGCTTCGGACTGCAAGAAGCGGATGCGCTCGGCAAGCGGGTTGTGCTGTCGTGCCACGATGGCGCCGCCCATCACGTCGCTGTGGCCACCGAGATATTTCGTGGTGCTGTGCATGACGAAATCCAGACCGTATTCGAACGGCCGCTGCAGGATCGGCGTGGCGAAGGTGTTGTCACACACCGTCAATATTCTTTTGGCATGCGCTATTTCGGCGATGGCGGCGAGATCCGTGATCTTGAGCAGTGGATTGGAAGGCGTTTCCACCCAGATGATTTTTGTGGCTGGCGTGATCTCGGCACGCACCGCGTCGAGCCGGGTGGTGTCCACGAAACTCACCTTGAGCTGCCACGGCTGCATGATCTCGCGCAGCAGACGCATCACGCCGTGGTAGGCATCCTGACTGCAAATCACATGGTCACCAGGCGCGAGCGCCTGGAACACGGCGCCGGCCGCGGCCACGCCGGAGGCAAACGCCATGGCAGTCACGCCGCCCTCCAGCGCCGCGAGACAGGTTTCCAGTCGTGTACGGTTCGGATTGGTCACACGCGCGTAACTGAAACCGTGGGGATAGCTGCCGTCCGCGTCGCGGGCGAAGGTAGTGGACAGATGGATGGGCGGGCTCACGGCGGAGGTGGCCGTGTCCGGTGCGTGGCCGGCGTGGACGCTGATAGTTTCGATATGGGCAGGCGGGGTTTTC
>JBOIBC010000120.1:0-4906 GCA_050739295.1 Gammaproteobacteria bacterium | reverse complement strand
GGATGAAGGTATCGAAGAGCTGCGCGTCGTGGACAGCGGTCAGGGCAAGAAATTCTGAATTTTTGCTGTACCGGTCAGAATCAACCTTGAGACGAACATTTGATGGATATCAACCCATATCTGAAACTCATGGTGGAAAAAAAGGCCTCGGACCTGTATTTCACTAGCAATTCGCCGGTGAAGATAAAGATCGAGGGCCGGCAGATGCCCGTGGGCAAGACCTTGTTGACCACCGAGATGGTGAGGGAAGCGGCCTACGGCATCATGAACGAGAAACAGGCGCGTTCCTTCGAAGTCAAGCATGAATCGGATTTCGCCATCGCCGAGGAGAGCGTGGGCCGTTTCCGTGTGAACGTGTTTCTGCAACGCGGTCAAGTGGCCATGGTGCTGCGCTACATCCCGTCCGAAGTGCCGCAACTTTCTGATCTCGGATTGCCTGATGTGCTCAAGGAACTCATCATGCACAAACGCGGCTTGATCCTGCTGGTAGGCGCCACCGGTTCGGGTAAATCCACCACCATCGCGGCCATGATGCGGCATCGCAACGAGAACGAGGCCTCGCACATCATCACCATCGAGGATCCCATCGAATACAGCCATCCCAACATCCAGTCCATCATCAATCAGCGTGAAATCGGTTTGGATACACTGTCATATGCCAATGCGCTCAAACAATCCCTGCGCGAGGCGCCGGATATCGTCGTGGTCGGCGAGTGCCGTGACCGCGAGACCATGGAAGCATCCATCCAGCTCGCCGGCACCGGCCAGCTCGCCATCTCCACGCTGCACGCCAACAACGCGCACCAGACCATGGACCGCATCATCAACATGTTTCCCGAGCAGATGCACAAGCAATTGCTTCTGGATTTATCCATCAATTTGCGCGCCATCGTTTCGCAGCGCCTGGTGATGGGCAAGAATGGCCGGCGCCTGGCGGCGGTGGAGATCATGATGAACACGCCGCATATCGCCGACCTGATTCTCAAGGGCCAGATTGACCGTATCCGCGAAGCCATGGAAGAAAGTTCCGAACCCGGCATGCAATCCTTCGACGAAGCGCTGCACCGCCTCTACAAGGACAGCAGAATCACGCTCGATGAGGCGCTGCGCTATGCGGACTCACGCGCCAATCTGGAAGCCAAGATCAATTTCGGCTAACCATTACGGCCAGCGGTTCTTATCTCATCATCAAGGTACAAATGTGGACAAACGAAAACTTGTACAAATATCTATAGTGCTTTTGTTAGTAGCAGGGTTCTTTTTGGGTAGAGCACAAGCAACACCCTCTACTACGCTGCCGTTGGTACAGGCGTTTTTTTCTTATCCACAGATCTCGGGTGTACAAATATCCCCGGATGGCAAGTATCTTGCCATGGTAGTGGCTGACAAGACCGGCGCAGACCGCAAGGGAATCGCCATACTGGACCTTGAGAACCACAAAATTACGGCAAGCTTCAGAACCGTTGGCGATCAGATCATTTACAGATACTGGTGGGCGAACAATGAACGCGTGCTGATAGCCACGGCGACCCAGACCGGCAGCCTGGATAGCCCGGTTCGCGATGGACGGCTGTATGGCATCAATGTGGATGGCAGCAGGCTTAAAATGCTCTTGGGGAATGTGCCGACAGTCCCAGAGGAATTTACACACATCCATAGCAAACATAATGTCCTGTATTTCTCACAGATCCTGTATATCCCGCCGGAAGACGCTAAACAAATCGTCGTGGAAGCTTATCAGCCATTTTCTGGTCAAAACCAGCCAGACCAGGCCTATTCGCTTAATATCTATGATGGCAGTGTGCGAGATGTTGCGCACTCACCGGCTGCAAATGGATTCTTGATTACTGATAATGCCGGTGTCGTGCGGCTGGCAATCGGCTCCAATACGCTCACAGGTGAGACCAAGTTTTTCTATCGCTCTACAGGGGACACGCTTGACTGGAAGGGCTTGAGTGTCCTTTACAAGAACGATGATCCGGCGGATTCGATGCAAATGCCCCTGGGATTTACTGCGGACAATAAAACTATCTACTGGCTAGGACACACGCCCTCCTCGACTTTAGGCTTGTATACGCTTGATCCCAATACCCTGAAAATCAACCCGATGTTCGACGATCCTGATTTTGATGTGGATGACGTGATCTGGTCATTCGATTGGCAAAAAACGCAACATATCATCGCTGCTACGACAATGCCGGGGCTGCCAGCGTTGCACATCCTCGACAGTGATTCGCCAAAAGCCGGCGATTTGGCGTCATTGTATGCAGCTTTCCCCGATCAGATGGTGGAAATCACCAGCAATACGCGTGACGGCTCGCAAATGGTGATTTATGTGCACAGCGATCGCAATCCGGGTGCTTACTACCTTTTCGACGCCAAGACGAGCAAGGTTTCGTTACTGTTCAATCTGCTTCCCGACATTGATCCACAGAAAATGGCAAGTATGCGGCCGGTGACGTTCAAGGCGAGAGATGGCGTGGTATTGCACGGTTATCTAACACTACCATCGGGAAGCAATGGCAAAAACTTGCCGCTGATCATCAATCCACACGGCGGACCGCACGGCATCCGTGACGAATGGGGTTGGGACCCGGAGGCACAGTTTTTTGCGAGCCGCGGCTATGCCTGGTTGCAGGTCAATTACCGTGGTTCCGGCGGCTATGGCATGAAATTTCAGGACATGGGTTATCGTCATTGGGGCACCACCATGCAGGATGATCTGGCCGATGCGGTACATTGGGCTATACAGCAGGGGTATGCTGACTCCAAGCGTATCTGTATTTACGGCGCCAGTTATGGCGGCTATGCGGCCGTGGAAAATGTAATCCGTTATCCAGATTTGTATAAATGTGCGGTGGGATACGTCGGCGTATATGATCTGACATTAATGGCACATCACGGCGATACGCATCATTTTGCCAGCGGCCAGCGTTATATTGATGTTGTACTCGGGGATGATGATGCGGAGCTTGAGAAATACTCACCGGCTTACAACGCTGACAAGATCAAAGTGCCACTATTCCTCGTATACGGTGGAGCGGATATGCGCGTCGTGCCTGAGAATGCGAAAGAACTCATGTCGGCGTTGGACAAGGCAGGCAAGAAATACGAAGTGATGTACGAACCCAACGAAGGGCACGGCTATTCAAAACCAGAACATCGGTTTGAGCTGTATACAAAGATGCTCGCTTTTTTCAATAAATACATCGGACCCGACGCGGTCAAATACTGAGCAGGCGTGAGTTTGAAACCAACAGGGCGCCGAAGGCGCCCTGTTGGTTTGTGACAATGATTCAGTCGCGCGGAAACACGCTGGCGCCGTCGAACACCGGACCGTCCACACACACACGTTTCATGGCCGGACCATCTGGCGTTCGCACTTCCACGGTGCAACCGGCGCAGCCGCCTACCGCGCAGGCCATGAACTCCTCCAGCGACACCTGACTCGGCAAGCCTAATTCCTGGGCGAGATGCGCAGCGGCTTTCAGCATGGGTGTGGGGCCGCAGGCAAAGATTTCCGTTTCGGTCAACGCCTTTTTATCCAGCGACTTGAGCCAGTGGCGTGCGAGGTCGGTGACGTAACCATCGTAACAACCGGGATAGCCTTGCAGGCTTGCGAGCCGGCTCGCGATGTCCCAGTCTTCCATGAGCGGCATGCAGCCGATGACGCCGTCGGGCATGCCGGGCAGCACGATGGTGGACGGCCGGGTTTTGAAGGGGAACGGCACTTCCGAACCCATGAGTACCAGCGGGTGCCAATTCACACGCTGGTCACGGCGCAGCGTATCAGCCAGGAAAATCATCGGGGGAATACCCACACCGCCGCCGATCAGCAGCGGCCGCGGACGTCCCGGGTGCAGCACAAACGGTTTGCCGATGGGGCCGAGGCAGCTCACGACATTGCCGCGCTGACGCTGCGCCAGCAGGCGGCTGCCTTCGCCCACCACCTTGTACAAACATTCCACCCAGCCGTCCTGTTTCGATACGCGCATGATGGACATGGGCCGGCGCATGGGCAGCGCCACATCGCAGGTCACGTGGATGAAACTGCCGGGCATTGCCGCCGCCGCGCATCGGGGCGCCTGTATGCGCAACACGCATTGTTCGCCAGGAAACTTTTCCTGTTCGAGGACCGGTGCATCTTCGAGGAAGATCGTGCCACGGTGCGGGTTAATGTTCATGCAGGCTGTATTTTCGTGATGGGGTTTTCCAAAACGCGTGAGGATTATTTCGCCATGAGCATTGCCATGACCGCCATGCGCACTACGACGCCATTGTTCACCTGCTCCCGGATCACGGACTGCGGACCGTCGGCCACCTCGGAGGTGATTTCCACACCGCGGTTCATGGGCCCCGGATGCATGACAATGGCGTCGGGTTTGGCAAGCTCGAGGCGCATTTTGTCGAGCCCATAGCGGCGGGAATATTCGCGTTCATCGGGGATCAATCCCGCCTGCATGCGTTCTTTCTGGATGCGCAGCATTATCACCACATCGGCGTCCACGAGTGCCTTGTCCAGATTCGTGAATTTTTTTCCGGGTAGATCCTCGGGCAGCCATTCGGCGGGACCCGCGAAACGGATGTCCCTTGTACCGAGCACGCCGAGCGCTTCCACCGCGGAACGCGCCACGCGTGAATGGCGGATGTCACCGACGATGGTAACGGCAAGTTTGTCAAATGTCTTTTTATGCTGGCGGATGGTGAGCGCGTCCAGCAAACCCTGGGTGGGATGTGATACGTGCGCTTCACCCGCGCTGATAACGTGAACATGCGGTAGCGCATGTTGCGCGAGTGTCTTCGGTATTCCGGGCTCCTTGTGGCGCACCACGAACAGGTCCACATTCATGGCTTGCAGCGTGAAGAGTGTGTCCAGCGGCGATTCGCCTTTCACGGTGGACGAGAA
>JBOIBC010000119.1:0-4910 GCA_050739295.1 Gammaproteobacteria bacterium | reverse complement strand
GTATGGCTGCCCACACTGTTTCGCATTCGAGCCCTATGTAGATGCCTGGCTGAAGCACAAACCGGCGAACGTGGTGTTCAAACTTATCCCGGCTTCCTGGACCGGCGGCGAGCACATGGACATTGATGCCAAGGCTTTTTATACCGCCCAAGCGCTCGGCATCGGAGAAAAGATCCATGACCCGCTGTTCAATGCCATTCATGTGCAAAATCAGTATGCCCTCATCAGCAGCCAGGATGCGTTACAAGGTTTCTTTGGAAAATACGGTGTGAGCAAGCAGCAGTTCGATTCCACCTGGAATTCCTTCGGCGTACAGCTCAAGATGAACCAGGCGTTACAGACCTTACAGCGCTACGGCATACAGGGCGTGCCGACCTTCGTCATCAACGGCAAATGGCTGACCGGTGCCGGTTATCAGATGGTGCCAGCCGATGCCGTGAAATGCATAGAATTCCTTGTGCAGAAAGAAGAAGCAGCGCTTAAGAAATAACCCCGGCTGTTTCAATCCGCTGCCTGAGCCGCACATTCAGGAGATACGTGATGAAGACAGTGAAGGCTTCGGCCATTGGGTTTCTGACCGTGGGTCTGCTGTTGGTAAGCAGCACGACGCTGGCTGCCGCGTCTTTCCAAGAAGGCGCGAACTACGTCCCGGTCTCTCCACCCCAGCCTACTACGGTGCAGCCCGGTCAGATCGAAGTGATCGAATTCTTCTGGTATGGCTGCCCACACTGTTTTGCAGTGGAGCCCTACGTGGATGCTTGGCTGAAGCACAAGCCAGCGAACGTGGTGTTCAAACTCATCCCGGCCGCCTGGACCGGTGGCGAACACATGGACATTGATGCCAAGGCCTTTTATACCGCCCAGGCGCTTGGGTTGGAACCGAAAATTCATGACCCTCTGTTTAACGCCATCCATGTTCAGAATCAGTTCGCTCTCGTCAGTAGCCAGGATGCATTACAGAAATTCTTTGCAAAATATGGTGTGAACAAACAGCAGTTCGATTCTACCTGGGATTCCTTCGGTGTGCAGCTCAAGATGAACCAGGCGTTGCAAACCCTGACACATTACGGCATCCAAGGCGTGCCGGCCTTTGTGGTCAACGGTAAATGGATGACCGGCGCTGGCTACGGACAGATGATGCCAAAGGACATTGTTAATTGCGTGGAATTCCTGGTGCAGAAGGAAGAAGCGGCGTTGAAGAAATAACGCCGGATTTTACCGATATAAAAACGGGGCCTTGCGGCCCCGTTTTTTGCGCATGATGACAGTTTAGTTTTTGGTATACCCCGCCGGCACTTCAAACAGTGAGGCCGGCAAGCTGCTGGTGTCAAGGGCTTGGACCTCGGTGCGGGAAGAGAAAATGGTGCTGAGGCCGTTGGCGTTCTGCTGCTGATTGGCCTGTTCATTTTGTTTCGCCTTCATGGCCAGCAGGCCTCGCAAACCGCCGGATGAACCGGAGCTTTGTTCATCTTGTGTTTGTGACCGCGCGTTCTCAGGACAGTTGCTGATGCAGCCGCTTTCCCATTTCACGTCCGAGGCCACCGGATAGCCCTTGATCTGGTTCATTTTGTCGGTGAAGGCCTTCATGTCCTTGCCGGTCAGAAACGTGAATTGCTGCATGCCATATTGTTTCGCCAGGTCCGCAGGCATGGCAGCATGGAACAACCTGGCATACGCTCGGTTGTAGTTGTCCACATCCCTGCGCGCCGCCGCCAAGCGAGTATCGTCGGAATTCCACAGTTCGGTAGTCAGCAAACTGCGCCCATGCTCGTGGGTCTTGACGTTCTCGGTTTCAAGATTCCAGGTAATCAGATATTCACGGGTCTTGAAACCATTGATGATCCGGGTCTTGCCCGTGTCTTTCACCGCGAGTTCACTTTTCACCACGCGCACGTCATTCTTTTCGGACTGACTGGATTGCGAAGCACCGGAAGACGATGACTTGTGTTCCTGTCCGGGTTTCGGCGGCGTATAAATGGGTTGCTCCCGGTAGGCTTTTTTGCCGGGATTCAGCGTGAACATTTTGTTCTCATCTACCCGGAAAATGGTGACCGAATCGCTACCATTGTCACCGCGATTCCTCCATTGCTGGAGGGCGCCAAGCACCGCGCCGGTAAATTTGACATTGGATTCGCTGCGTTTCTTGTCTCCCCGGTAGAACTCCTGTGAATGGATGTCGCTCGCGCCCATGCCGGCGATGCCGTCAAAATGGGTCAGGGTTTCCACTTTCACATCCGCCCGCGCGGCAGGCAGCGCCAAGCCCAACGTCAGCACCAAAATGACGGTCAACCCGAACTTGCTATACACGTCTCTCATGACACTCTCCTGATCCTTATACGCCTGAAGCGGCAGTCATATGTCATGGAAATGATATATGCCAGGGGAGATGAAAGGCCACGATAGTTCCACTACACTCTCGCCCCCCGGCACGGACTCCACCAGCTTATGTCGCCTTTCGACGCCAGCTCCCATTTTATTTCCCACGAGGGCGTGGAACAGCATCATTTGCACCTTAAGCCCTGGGATTCACTGTTCCGGGCGGCTATTCTGCTGGGCCTTTTGGCCAGCCTTTACCTGAGCTTCCGTTGGCAGCTTTTTCAGCCCCTGCTGCAAACCGCCGAAGAGCACCAGTGGACGCGCTTCATCGTGCATCCGGGCATCCTGTGGATGCTCATGGGCCTGCTGATGCTCATCTTCCGCACCCTGCTGTGGTTCCGCTATCACACTCCGCCCAGCGCCACGTTTGCCGATGCGCCGCCGCTCACGGTCATCATCCCGGCCTACAACGAAGGCCCCATGGTGGCCCAATCCATAGACTCCGTGGCGGCCGCCCACTATCCCCACGGGCAACTGGAGATCTTCGTGGTGGACGACGGCAGCCGTGACGATACCTGGGAGCACATTGAAGCCGCCGCCCGGCGTCATCCGGGGCTGGTGACCACGTTGCACTTTCCCCAGAACCGCGGCAAACGCGCGGCGCTGGAAGCGGGTTTCCGGCACGCACGTGGCGAGGTCATCATCACCATTGATTCCGACAGCGTCATCGAGCGCAACGCGCTGCTGGCGATGGCGGGACCGTTTCGCGACCCCAAAGTAGGCGCGGTGGCCGGCAAGGTGACGGTGTACAACCGCGGCGACGGTCTCATCCCGCGCATGCTCAAGGTGCGCTACGCTCTGAGTTTCGATTATCTGCGCGCGGTGCAATCCACCTACGGCACCGTGTACTGCTGCCCCGGCGCGCTCGCCGGTTATCGTGCCAGCGTGGTGCGAGACGTACTGGACCGCTGGGTGAATCAGAAATTCTTCGGCGTAGCCTGCACCTACGGCGAAGACCGCTCCATGACTAACTACATCCTGGATGCGGGTTACGATACCGTGTACCAGCGCGCCGCCATCGTGCACACCGTAGTTCCACATGGCTACCTGAAACTCTGCAAGATGTTCCTACGCTGGGATCGCAGCTACATCCGCGAAGAAATACGTTTCGCTTCGATCGTGTGGAAACGTCCGCTGGTGGCGCGCGTCATCGCCATTACCGATGCGCTGGTGACTAACCTGCGTTATCCCGTGAGCTGGGCCGCACTGGTACTGCTGGTGGCGATCATCATCTGGCATCCGGCCATACTGGTACGTTTTTTGTTCGTCATCGGCATCATGGCCTGCTTCAACATGTTGTATTACTTGCGCAGCGAGCGTTCCTGGGATTTTGTGTACGGTATTTTCTATTCCTATTATTCCGCCTTCGCATTGTTCTGGATTTTCCCCTATGCGATTGTGACAGTGCGTGCGAAATCCTGGCTGACACGCTGAACACGCTGTTGTGCAAGCACTAATTGCCTAATCGAAACGAGCTCCCTCCTTTTCAAAATCCCCCTCAATCCCCCCTTTCCCAAAGGGTGAGAGCAGCAGTGGTTGAGTGCTTTGGCACTGTCAACCCCCTCCTTTGGAAAAGGAGGGTGGGGGAGGATTTCGATATTTTCAAATCCCAGTCTCAAAATATCTTTTGCACTTCGATGAATGCCTCGCGGCCATCGCCCGGGAAATAGCGGTAATTGCCGAAACTGTAATCGGCGCGTTCGGCATACGCCTTGTTGGTGAAATTGGTGATGCGCAGCGCCAGCGACCAGCCGTGCGCCAGTGAATACTGTGCATAGAAGTTCAACAAATCCTGGCCGCCGTAACGGTGCTGGTTTGATTCATCCAGCCAGTAACCTCCTACGTGCGTCCAGGCCAACTCCAGTTGCGCACCATCCGCGGCACGCCAGCGCAAACGCAGACTGCCGAGACTGCGCGGCGCGTATTTCACATCGTCACCATCGGCAATGTAATTACCCTGGGCGAGTGTCTGGCTGAAGGCATAGCTGTGCACCGCATAGGTGCCGTTCATTAATACAGCCAGCGATGAAGTCAGTGCGTAGTCGAGATTAAATTCCACGCCGCGCGAGCGGATACGGCCGTCGCTGACAATGAATCCGTTGGAATCCCGGAAAATGAAATTATCCTTGATCTGGTAATAGGCATCGGTATCCCATCCAAAACGTCCTACATAGCCGCGCCAGCCAAGTTCGAAGGAGTTAACGGTTTCCGAATTCAGATCCGCTACCGTCTGCTGGCTCTGCAATTCATACAACTCCGTGGTCTGCGGCGCGCGGGCACCACGGCCGAGGTCGGCATAGAAGGTCTGACTCGGCGTCACGAGATAACTCACGCCGAACTTCGGTAAAACATTCACGAACTGGTCGGCGCGGTCGGCGGGCCGGTTGAACAGACAACCGCCGAAAGCACAGGGCGTGCCGTCGGCTTGAGTATTGCCTACCGGGAGGTAATTCACATAAGTGTAACGCACGCCTTCCACGCGCAGGCCGCCGGAAAACAGCCACTGCGGACTCCAGTAGTGGGTCATGTCCACG
>JBOIBC010000118.1:0-4929 GCA_050739295.1 Gammaproteobacteria bacterium | reverse complement strand
CGGCAAGACACTGTATTACCTCGCTCAGAAAACGCCCGGCTTTGAATCCGATCGCTTCGCTATCATGACGCGTAATCTCTCCACCGGTAAGACCTTTGAAGTGGATACAGGCTGGGATCGCACCGCAGGTCCGCTGCAAATATCCGCCGATGGCAAAACGCTATACACGACGGCCGACGATGAAGGCGATCACGCATTGTTCGCAGTGAGCACCGCCAATGGCAAAGTTAGCCGTCTATCGGGTCACGGCACCGTCACCGGCTTCGATATCGCTGGTACACACTTGCTGGTGGCGCGCCAGGATTTCAAGCATCCCACTGATCTGTATCTCGCTGGTCTGCGAGGCAAGGACTTTCATCAGGTAACACACTTCAATATCACACGCCTGAAAGACATCCATTTCGCCGACTGGCAATGGTTCAACTTCAAGGGCTGGCACGGCGACATCGTGCAGGGCTATGTAATGCAGCCGGTGGGTTACGTGAAAGGCAAAAAATATCCGGTAGCGTTCCTGATCCATGGTGGCCCACAGGGTTCCTGGACTGACGATTTCCATTACCGCTGGAATCCTGAAACTTATGCCGGTCAGGGTTTTGCCGTGGTGGCCATCAACTTCCACGGCTCCACCGGCTATGGTCAGGCTTTTACCGATTCCATCTCGCAACATTGGGGCGACCGCCCGTTGATTGATTTACGGAAAGGTTGGGCCGTGGCGCTGGAAAAATATCCGTTCCTCGATGCTAACCGCGCTTGCGCCCTGGGCGCGAGCTACGGCGGTTACATGGTGTACTGGATCGCGGGCGTGTGGAACCAGCCGTGGAAATGCCTGATGGATCACGATGGCGTGTTCGACACGCGCATGATGTATTACGCCACCGACGAGCTATGGTTCGAGGAACACGAGAACGGCGGCACGCAGTACGAACATCCGGCGAACTACGAGAAATTCAACCCCCTGGATCACGTGAAGGACTGGCGCGTGCCGATGCTGATCATCCACAGCGCTCATGATTACCGTATCCCCGAAACCCAGGGCTTCGGCGCCTTCACCGCGCTGCAACGCCGCGGCATAGTCAGCGAGTTGCTGACCTTCCCGGATGAGAGCCATTTCGTGCAAAAGCCGCAGAACAGCGTCATGTGGCACGACACGGTGAATGCCTGGCTGAAACGTTGGACTTCGCCAGAAACATCACTTAAATAATGATGTTCTTCTAAAACGAATGGCGGCCTTGCGGCCGCCGTTACTCGTTTCTGCCTGCTGGTATGTTTTAAAGATTCCTGACCACCGCATCCGCAAACTGGCTGGTCTTGACCTCTTTGGCATTCTGCATCTGGCGCGCAAAGTCGTAGGTCACGATGCCGCTGGCCACGGTCTTGGCGTATGCCTTCTGAATAAGATCAGCGGCTTCACGCCAGCCAATGTACTCCAGCATCATTACACCTGAAAACAACAAAGAACCGGGATTAGCCTTATCCTGACCGGCGTGCTTGGGCGCCGTGCCGTGGGTGGCCTCGAATACCGCGAGATAATCACCGATGTTGGCGCCGGGGGCGATGCCCACCCCGCCCACTTCCGCGGCCACCGCATCGGACAGGTAATCGCCGTTGAGATTGGGCGTGGCCAGCACTGCGTACTCGTCCGGCCGCAGCAGCATCTGCTGGAACATGATGTCGGCGATCATGTCCTTGATGACGATCTGCTTGCCGGTCCTGGGATTCTTGATTTGCATCCACGGCCCGCCATCCAGCAGCGTGGCGCCGAACTCTTCTTTCGCTACGTCGTAGCCCCACTGGCGAAATGCGCCTTCCGTGTACTTCATGATATTGCCCTTGTGCACCAGGGTCACGGAGCTACGGTCGTATTCAACGGCATGCTGAATGGCCTTGCGCACCAGACGCTTGCTACCGAACGCCGAGATGGGCTTCACGCCCAGACCAGCATCTTTGAAGAATTTCGCGCCCAGCTCCTCGCGCAGGAATTTCGCGAGTTTCTTGTTCTTGTCACTGCCAGCCTGGTATTCAATGCCAGCGTACACGTCTTCGGTGTTCTCGCGGAAGATCACCACGTCCACCAGTTCCGGTTTCTTGAGTGGCGAAGGCACGCCAGGATAGTGCTTGACCGGTCGCACACAGGCATACAAGTCCAGATCCTGGCGCAGCGTCACGTTCAGGGAACGAAACCCTCCACCTATCGGCGTGGTCAACGGGCCCTTGATGGACACCACCAACTCCTTGATGGCTTCCAGCGTTTCATCCGGAAAAAAATTGCCGTCATAAAGTTTCTGGGCCTTCTCACCGAGATAAATCTCGCACCAATGGATTTTGCGCTTGCCCTGATAGGCCTTGGCTACCGCCGCGTCCCAGATTTTCAGCGAGGCCGGCGTGATATCCACACCAATTCCGTCACCAATCACATAACCGAGGATCGGATTCTCCGGCACAGTAAGCCTGTTGTTCTTGACCGTAATTTTGGCGCCGTTAGCGGGCAATTTGACATGCTTGTAGGCCATGGATGATTCCTTCTGGGATGTGCAAGTGAAGGTTTGGCGGAAACATTTTCTTGTGGGAGCGGTGGTCCCTGCAACGATTCTTTATGCTCATCGCGGCGAGTATCGCCGCTCCCACCTGAACCTTGAAATTATAACTATACCGGAACAGGAGCAATGATCGGGCCTTGAATCGCTAGCGTGCCGGAACGACCCGGAATCTCGCCCATGACTACTTCGCACACCGGCAAAGATTTGCGATCCAGCCGCGTTGCCATGTCCCTGGTTGCGACCAATTCATAGCCTTGACCTTTCCAGCCAACGAGCAATTTCTCAAACACTGGCATCAACGCCATACCTTCCAACTCCGCGTGCAAGGTATAAACATGGCCATGCACCGGCATGAATTCGGTCAGTTCCAGCAGGTGATCTGCCACATTGGCGACAGTAATGCCGTCCACGCCGACCAGTTCATCCAGCGTGGGCAGTGTGCTGGGCAGTTGCGGAACTGTGAACGTGCGTCCGCTCATCATCGGCAGGAACGACTGTGTACCACGGGTATCGCTGGCGTAATCTAAATGAAACTGCTCCTGCAGCGCCAAGACATGCGGGTTGATCTGCCAGCCGGCGGCGCCGAAGGTCTTGGGTGCTGTCCCGAATACTGCTCCGAAGCGTGCCACCGCCTGACTGAATTCACGCGCGGTCCAGTCGGCGTCACGACGCGCCACAAAATCTTGCCAGCGGATATGGTCCCAGGTGTGGATGCCCACCTCGAAACCCGCATCCCGCACCGCACGCATGGCGACAGCACCTTTCACACCAATATCCGGCCCGGGTATCAGCGTGCCGTACATCAGGGTTTTCAGGCCGTAATTGCCGGTAACATTGGTGCGGAACACTTTCTTGAGAAATCCCGGCCGGAATACCCGCCTTAAGGCACGGCCGGTATTATCCGGCCCGAGGCTGAACAGAAACGCGGCTTGCGCGCTGTGTTTACGCAGCACTTCAACCAGCGCCGGTACGCCTTCCAGAGTACCACGCAAGGTATCAACATCAATTTTGAGAGCAAGCTGCTTCAACTTTGCACCCAGCCACTCGCCAGCCTGATGGCATGTGCACGGGCCGCTGCCGGTTCAAGTACTCCGCGTGCCACGGCGCGTACAAAGTCGAGACTTTCGCGCATATTGATATTGTTCAGGGCTGCACCAACTTGGCGTGCAAGATACGCCAGCAGCTTGCGTTCGTCAGAGGCATAATGTTCGCCCGGCCGGTTAGCACACACCATAATCGCCTGTGCACCCATTTGAAACACATAGCCGTCGGCGCCCAGCACGCTGTGCATTTGTGACAGGTCAATGCCGGTCGCACCTGAACGCGCCGCAGCGAAAGCTGCATCATCCACTTTAACAGTTTCTGGATAAACTACCTCGCCGGCACGCTGGGCGGCAATATATTGATCGCTGTTCCGAACATACAAAATGACAGCCAACACCAACAGTTTCTGGTGAACAATTTGCGCTGTCGCTGTCAGCAGTTCTTGAGAATTTTCGTAGCCGTCGCAGTGGCGTGCAAAGCGCCGCAGCGCCTTCTCCGCCAGGTATTTGCGCCGGAAGAATACCCGTTCCACAAATCTGTCCGCGTAATTGCGCACCTGACCGAGCACAATGCCGAGTGCCAGCGGCACGATGATCTGCAACAGCAAACTGGCATTGCTGCCGAGTGCGGCATGTTGCGCGAGGCTGTTGACCGCCGCCAGAATGCCCACGACAAAAGCGGTCACAGAACCGTACACCAGCGTGCGGTCCAGCACCACCGAGATGCTCACCATGCGGTGGCGCAGCACCGCATACAAGAAGCCAGCCATGGTGATCACGTACGCCACAAGGTAGATCACATTGCTGGCCACGGGCCCCAACCATGACACGGGTGTGTTGCTTAATATAATCCCCAGCACCCAGATGACGCTGCTCCACAGTATCCAGCGCAGGCGCAGACGCTGCGACGCATCCGCAACGCTGTAGCTCAGAAACAGCATGACCACCGGAACCAGATAGCTTGCGGAAAACACCAGTCCGTAGGCCGGCCGCAACAGTTCCGCCCAGCCGCTGGCAACAAACAGGAGCACGCCGCCCAGTTGCTGGGCTGCGCTCGCCAGCAGCACCAACAGAAAGATTCCGCGGAACAGCGTACGCCTGACCGGCGTGAACACCGTGCCGAGCATGGACTCGATCATAAAATAAAAACCGATCCGCGCCAGCAGGAACATGACCGTCGCCACCAACTGGATCGCCAGCAACGTATCGCCGGTCCCGGATATTTGCGAGAAAAGGTTACCGACCCACACCGCCGCGACCCACAGAGTCATGCGGGCCGAGGCCGGCCCCTGCCCACGCCATAGCAGCAGCAAAGCGACTATTGCAAAAAGCATCGCGTTGAACACAAG
>JBOIBC010000117.1:0-4933 GCA_050739295.1 Gammaproteobacteria bacterium | reverse complement strand
GCAAGACGCTGGGCGTCGCGGCGGTCGGCGTCACCATGA
Organism: Gammaproteobacteria bacterium; assembly: GCA_050739295.1. GTDB lineage: Bacteria > Pseudomonadota > Gammaproteobacteria > Natronospirales > REEB76 > REEB76. The sequence continues at coordinate 4,894 of JBOIBC010000117.1, read as the reverse complement.
TCTGCAGCTGGCTCGCCATCATCCTCGGTCTGCTCACAGCCTTCGGCGGTGAGTTTCAGATGGGCGGTTTTGCGTCCGCCGTGCTTGCGGGCATATCGGCCTGGAACATCGCCTGGTTCATCGTGTATTTCGTGCTGGGTTTCCTGCTGTACGCGGCGGTGCTCGGCGCCGTGGGTTCAGCCATCAACAACATCCGCGAGGCACAACCTTACATGATGCCGGTGATGCTGTTTCTGTTTTTGCCGTTGATCCTGATGGTACCCATCGCCAAGGACCCGACCGCCACCTGGGCGCGGGTGCTGTCGTATATTCCGCCGTTCACACCCTTCCTGATGATGAACCGCTCGGCAGCGCCGCCGCCATTGGTGGACTACATTGCCACCACCGTGCTGTTGTTGCTCACCGTAGTGGTCGCGTTGACTGCGTCCGGACGCATATTCAGAATCGGGCTGCTCAATACCGGCGCACCGCCCAAGCTCAAGGAGTTGCTCGGTTGGCTGCGCGCTCCGAAATCCCGGCAGGTAGAATAAACAGTCCGATCACGGATACCGTGTTACCGGGATTGAGAACCTTCACAATCCGACATACAAACGCAGAATGACGACAAACGCATCCGGTACCGGACGCGAAGTACCGGCGGGCTGGGTGACGTATTGCAAGTCAGGCTGCAATGCAAAATGGCTGCCAAAATTCCACAGATAGTTTATTTCGTAGCTGGTCTCCGGCCGCAATCCGTTGTTGGTGCGCACCCAGGCGCGGGAAATGCTCGTGGACAGGATGTCCTGCGGATGATTCGGCACCAGGCCCTGGAACGCCAATCCACCGCCCAGATAATAAGGGCTGATGCTGACCTGTGGCGGACTGGCGCCGATTTGTGCGAACACATGGGTTTCCGTGCTTCCGAATAACGGTTCCAATTGTTGGCCCAGGATTGCGTAACTGCCCCCAGGTGCCGGGTGGACCGCCATCGCGGGCCGCATTGGGCTGGCTGTATTGCCACACGCCCCACTTTAATGTCTGCGTCGGGTTCGTCCAGGATGGCACCTGGTGTTCGATTTCCGCGATCACCATATAACCGTGGCCGAATAACTGGCCGCGATCTTCTGGATGGCCCTGAAACAGACCGAGTTCAGTCCCCCAGTTTCCCAAACCGTCGCTCAGGATCATGCCAGCGCCGGGTTTTGCATACGTCGAGGTCGGCGCATTGCCACTGATAGTGGGGATGATTCCCAAAGAGGCATTGCTGATCTGGTCGGCATAGGGAACCTGTGCAAAATAATTGTTCAGGTCAATGTAGCCGGCACGCAGTTTCAGATTCGTATGCCCGAGGTATTGCCGGAACCAAAATTCGTAAACGCGGTTCCCGGACGGTGCGGCGATATTGCTGACCCCCTGAAAATCTCCAACCAAAGTACCGCTGGGATCACCACTGGTGATGTGCTGCAGGTCCAGCCAAAACCAGCCACCGTCCCAGAGCCCGAGATTCTGGGTTCCCAGACCGAAACTGGCATCCACCAGGGTGTCGTACACCGTGCCTTGGGAAAGTCCGCCGCTCAGATCGCTGACGGATTCGGAGGTGACATTCAGGCTGAAGCTGGTTCCGGGGGCGACGAAATGATGAGGTGCGGCCAAGCTGCCGGTCGGTGCAATTGCTGCGATGAACAAAGCGCCAGCTCGCAGATACAAGCGTGGCCGTAATTTTCGCGTCATGTGATTTTTCTTGTAGCTACCGGTGCGCCGTATCGGTGAACAATGCTTGATCTATTTATCATACTTCAGCAAGCGCTGTGGTGATTGCTCATCCGATCCAGACTGTTTTCACATTGGTGAATTCGTGGATGCCGTGACGTGCGAGTTCGCGGCCGTAACCGGATTGTTTGATGCCACCGAAGGGGCGAGCAGGAGCCAAGCACTGCTTGGCGACGGCGAGCGCCAAGCCAGGGGCTTGAAGCAGTGCTTCGAGCGGATGCACAGGGAGGTGCATCCCGGGCCCGAGCGGAGCGGGATTGCGCAGCGCTGGGGCTTGGCTGGGGCTCACCAGGGAGGGTTCCGTGGGCGTTTCAGCCGATCCAGATGGTTTTTACGTTGACAAACTCGTGTATGCCGTGGCGTGCCAGCTCGCGGCCATAACCGGAGTGCTTGATACCACCAAAAGGCATCCTCGGATCGCTCTTCACCAGACCATTCACGAACGCGCTGCCGGATTGCATGCGCCGCGCGAAAGCTTCGCCGCGCTTTTTGTCGCGCGTCCAGACGCTGCCGCCCAAGCCGTAGCGGCTGCCATTGGCCACCTTCAGCGCTTCGGCTTCGTCGTGCACACGGATGATGCTCGCCACCGGCCCGAATAATTCCTCTTCCCAGGCGCGCATGCCGGGCTGCACATTGTCGAGGATCGAAGGCATATAGAACGCGCCTTTGCCCGCGAGAAATTTTCCGCCAATCAGCACTTTCGCACCCTTGGCAAGCGCATCCTCCACCTGCTTGTGCAGGCTGTCGCGCAAATCGAAACGCGCCATGGATCCGAGCGTGGTTTTCTCGTCCAGCGGATCGCCGGGCTTGAGTGCTGCGGCGCGGGCGCGGAATTCCTCGAGGAAAGAATCGGCGATGCTGTGCATGACGATAAACCGTTTCGCGGCGATGCAGCTCTGACCGGCGTTCTGGTAGCGGGATTTTGCGCCCACTTCCGCAGCCAGCTTCACATCCGCGTCTTCCAGCACCACGAAGGCGTCGGAGCCGCCCAGCTCCAGTACACATTTTTTCAGTACTTCGCCGGCCTGCCGGCCTACGGCGCGCCCCGCACGTTCACTGCCGGTGAGGGTGACCGCATGTACGCGTGGATCCTTGATGACAGCTTCAACCTGTGGGATGCCGATCATCAGGGTCTGGAACACGCCATCCGGATAGCCGGCTTCGCGAAACACCTGTTCCAGCGCCAACGCGCAGCCCGGCACGTTATCCGCGTGTTTCAAAACCAAGGTATTGCCGGCGGTCAGGGCCGGCGCTGCGGCACGGATTGCCTGCCAGAACGGGAAATTCCACGGCATGATGGCAAGCACAGTACCGAGCGGCTGATAGGCCAGGTAACTTTTCGAGGCATCGGTTTTCGCCGCCTCGTCGGCGAGCAATTCGGCGGCATTCTCCGCATAGAACTCGCAGCAGCGCGCGCACTTCTCGATCTCGGCGCGGGCTTCGCCGATCAGTTTGCCCATCTCGCGGCTCATGAGCGCGGCGTATTCGTCGCGGTGTTTCAGCAGCACTTCGCCGGCGCGGCGCAATAGGGTAGTGCGCTCGGCCAATGAGGTCATGTTCCATGCCGGTGTCGCAGCTGCAGTTTGCACCAGCGCCTGTTCGAGACGCACTGCATCCCACATGGGATAGTCACGGAGTTTTTCGCCGTTGGCGGGATTGATGCTGGTGAAATTCATATTGTGCTCCTTGTGCATTTGTCACGGACGTGCAGAAAATGAGGTGTGCTACTTCCGATTACCACCAGTTTGGACATGGCGGTGACATCGGATGTTCCGGGCGGCCGCTAATGAGTGTCTTTGTCCGCTGAATCGGCACCGATCCGACTAACCTTTAACGGTGGGCTTATCTCGCTGATATGCAGGGTGCGTTGCGGGAAGGGAATATCGATGCCCTCGGCATCGAAGGCCTTCTTGACGCGCGCCAAAAAGGCTCGCCCGGTTGAAAACTGCGCACTCGGCTGGGTCCTGAGCCGGCCCTTGATGATCACCGCGGAGTCAGCGAGCTGATTGACACCGAACACCTCAATGTCCTGGAGCATATCCTTGCCGAGTTCGGGATCGTCTTTCATTTCCCGGCCCACACGCTGGATGGCTGCGATAACTTTATCGGTATCTTCTTTGTAAGCGACACCAATCTCGAAGGTGTAGCCGCTCCAGTCACGGGACAGGTTGGCGAGATTCTCGATCTCGCCATTGCGGAACACGTGTACCGCTCCATCCACATCGCGCAGCAGCGTGGTGCGAAAATATATCGCCTCCACCTTGCCGCTGGTGCCGTTGATGATGGCGGTATCACCGACCCGTATCTGGTTCTCCATGACCATGAAAAAACCACTGATCACATCTTTGACCAGTGATTGCGCGCCGAAGCTCAACGCCAAGCCGGCCACGCCCGCTCCGGCCAGCAGCGCCCCGATATTGATGCCGAGCTGCGAAAGCAGCGTAAGCACAACTGCGAGCCAATAGAGAATGAACAGCAGCCGGTGGATGAGCGAGGTGAGTGTCTTGGCGCGTCGCTTCGCCTCACCCGCGCTGTCGCCTTTTTCTTCCGAATGCTTGATGATGCGCGCTTCGATGCGCGAGATCACGAAACGGATAATCAGCCACACGACGAACGCTAAGAGCAAAATTATCGCGACTCTTATTGTATTCTGCGCAAGCGATGCGTAATCGAATTTGGAAAGAATCTGATCGAGTTTCGGCACGTGGATAACTCCGTTGTTAGCGATTATTCATACATAAAGACTAGCGGATGCGGTCATCGCCGCCAAACATCCGCCTTGCAGGTTGCAAATTCCCGACTCGGCACTATAACCAGCGCTTGCGCTTGAAATAGATCACCATGACGATGACGATCAGGGCCATCACGCCGAGTGCGTAGAAATAGCCGTAACGCCAGGTGAGTTCCGGCATGTTCCAGGGGCTCACTTCGTGACTGAAATTCATGCCGTATACGCCTGCCACGAAGGAGAGCGGCAGAAAAATGGTTGCGATGATGGTAAGCGCCTTCATCACGTCGTTCATGCGCTGGCTTACGCTGGAAAGGTAAGTGTCCAGCAAGCTCGACGCCATCTCGCGGTAGGTTTCGACGAAATCTATCAACCGCAGACTGTGATCATGGCAATCGCGCATGTACAACCGAGTGG
>JBOIBC010000116.1:0-5006 GCA_050739295.1 Gammaproteobacteria bacterium | reverse complement strand
GGGTGTCTCCGAAGATGTGGTGTCCTCGGTAGACATAAAAACCCATGCACACACTGTTTTTACACTAGACTATAGCCCAAGACCCTGAACTCAAAGAACTTTTTGTGGGGATAGGTCAGAGACTGACTCAATTCGAGGAGGGAATAATATGAAACGCACTTTGATGGGAATTGTCTGGTTCATAGTCTTCTTCGTGGTTTTATACATTATCTTCAGCATTGTTGTCGGGGTGTTCGCGGCGCATTCCGCGGGTATCCATGGCGCCGCGAATTTTCAACAAGGCATGCAGGCGGGGATCGCATACGCCCAAGCGCATGCCACCGCGCTGGCTATGTGGCGCCTTATTATCCTGGTGGTTTCCATACTCCTGGCGGTCATCGGTACCCTAAAAGGCATCTTGCCCGGCACCCGGAAGAAAAAACTTGCCTGATGTGGCTGTGACAAGGACATTACAATCACAACTGGTTGATGGACTCTGCACTCTCAATCTGAACTTGGCCGAATCGGCCATCGCCGTCTTGTTGGGCTATCTGTCACTGCTCACCAAGTGGAACGCGGCCTATAACCTGACGGCGGTGCGCGATCCCGCGGAGATGGTGAGCAAACACCTGCTAGACAGTCTCGCGCTAGCTCCGTACCTGCATGGCAAGTCGATTCTGGATGTGGGCACCGGCGCAGGCCTGCCAGGTATTCCGCTGGCCATTGCCTTTCCGGACCGGTATCTCACGCTGCTGGACAGCAATTGCAAGAAGACGCGTTTCGTCACCCACGCGGCCACCACGCTGGGCTTGAAGAACGTGGAAGTGGCGCAGGTGCGGGCGGAGGACTACCGCCCGAAAGAACCCTTTGATACCGTGACCAGCCGCGCCTTCGCGTCGCTGGCGGATTTCCTTGAATTGACAGCGCATCTGTGCGCACCAGGTGGCTGCTGGCTTGCCATGAAAGGCGAACAACCGGATGAAGAATTGAGGGCGTTGCCCGCCGGATTCCGGTTGGCTGCACTGCATCCGGTACACGTGCCGGGACTGGATGCGCGGCGTTGTGTGGTGGAAATTGTAAAAGCGTAGGTTGGGATGAGGCTTTCAAACCCCAACATCTCATTTTCAATTTGTTGGGCTTTGCTGCACTCAGCCCAACCTACATTTTTAATATGAGCAGAATCATCGCCATCACCAATCAGAAAGGCGGCGTAGGCAAGACCACCACCGCCGTGAATCTCGCCGCGTCGCTCGCGGCCACCAAACGGCGCGTGCTGCTGGTGGATGTGGATCCTCAAGGTAACGCCACCATGGGCTGCGGCGTGGACAAGCATGCACTCGTCCATGGCGCTTATGAGGTACTCATGGGCGAACTGAAAATCCGCGAAGCCGTAGTCGAAGTGAAAGCCTGCGGCTTCAGTTTGCTGCCGGCCAACAGTGATGTGACCGCCGCTGAAGTGAGTCTCATGGGCGCGGAGCGCCGCGAAAGCCGTTTGCGAGATGCGCTCGCAGACGTGCGCGGGGATTTCGATCACATCCTGATTGATTGCCCGCCCTCACTCAACATGCTTACGGTCAACGCACTGGTGGCGGCGGACAGCGCGCTGATCCCCATGCAATGCGAGTACTACGCGCTGGAAGGACTGTCGGCCCTGATGTCCACCATCGAGCGCTTGAAGCATGTCAATCCGCATCTGGAGATCGAGGGCCTGCTGCGCACCATGTTCGACCCGCGCAACAACCTCGCGAACGAAGTGTCTTCACAGCTCATCCTGCATTTCGGCAACAAGGTCTATAACACGATCATTCCGCGCAACGTGCGTCTGGCGGAAGCGCCGAGTTTCGGTTTGCCGGCACTCAAACACGATGCCGCGTCACGCGGTGCGCTCGCCTATCTTGCGCTGGCCGGTGAGATGCTGCGCCGGGAAGAAGAGTACGGCGCGTCCGCCGGCGTTGCTGCTACAATCCCCAGCTCTTCGAGGGAGGGTTGAGTGTGGCGGTGAAACGCAAAGGCTTGGGCCGCGGATTGGATGCGTTACTGGGCGGCGCCTTGCCGGCGGCGGTCGGCGAGGACGCGACGGATGAACTGCACGAGATTCCGGTGGACTTGATCCAGCCCGGCAAATACCAGCCGCGCATGCACATGCATCCGGAAAGTCTGCAGGATCTGGCGGATTCCATAAAAGCACAGGGTCTGGTCCAGCCCATCGTGGTGCGTCCCGTGTCCCACGAAAATCAGCCAGGGGGCGCGCAACGTTACGAGATCATCGCCGGCGAGCGCCGCTGGCGCGCGGCACAGATGGCCGGCCTGCACCAGATTCCTTCCGTGGTGCGCGATGTTCCCGACCGGGCTGCCATCGCCATGGCGCTCATCGAGAACATCCAGCGCGAGAACCTGAACCCGCTTGAAGAAGCCCAGGCGCTACAGCGCCTCATCAGTGAATTCGACATGACCCACCAGCAGGCCTCCGAGGCCGTGGGCCGCTCGCGGGCGGCGGTCACCAATCTGTTACGGCTGCTTGAACTCACCGACGCAGTGAAGGAGCAGGTAGAACGGGGCGACCTGGAAATGGGCCACGCCCGCGCGCTGCTGGCCTTGAAAAGTACGGCCCAGACCGACGCTGCCCGGCGGGTCGTGGCCCGGCACCTGTCGGTGCGCGACACAGAAAATCTGGTGCGGCGGCTGCTCAAGGAAAACGGCGGGGCCACCGCCAAGGGGCCGCGACGGGTGGACCCCAATATCCGCCAACTGGAGAACGAGCTGACCCGGAAACTGGGCGCCAAGGTCAACGTGGAAAGCGGCAGCGGCGGCAAGGGCAAGCTGATCATTCACTACACCAGTCTGGATGAGCTCGACGGAATTCTGAGCCGCATCCGCTGAAGTCGCAGACTGGCTGCTTTCATACAGCTTTTCAGCCCGAAATTCGTTGAAGATTCCCGTCTAGCCCGCTAAAATGCGCGACTCTCCACAAGCAGGGGCTTATGGGGTAGCCGCCCACTAGCGCTCGTTCCGGTAAGTGTCGGGGCGTTTTGTTGGCCTGAACCAAGGGCAAAATTTGTATCGGTCCAGTGCAAATTCAAACCGTTAATATGTATCGCAGCGAATGTGAAGGACAAGCCTCTGATTTCACGCAGGCCCGAGTAGACAAGGTGGCGGGCATACGCACATCGCTTGTTGTCCTGCTGGCAATTCAGTCTGCCATTGCGCTGCTCGTCGCCATCGGCTTTTATTGGTACGGCCACAGCCTCGCTCCCGCAGCAGCAGCGCTGTACGGCGGCGGCATCGGTCTCGCCACCAGCGCACTGCTGGGGTTCCGGATTGCACGCGCCGTGCGGCCGGGCGCCGGTCTCGGCGGCCTCTACATCGGCGCTCTCGAGCGCTTCGTTTTTGTCGCTACCGCGTTTGCAGTTGGCATCGCGGTTCTGAACCTCGAACCGGTCGCGATCATCGTTGGTTTCGTCGCGACGCAATGCGGCTATTTCATAGCCGGCGGTTGGGTCCGCGGTACCACCACATTCGGAGGGCGGCATGGCGGCTGAGTCCGGCGGCAAGAACTCCGTCGAATATATCCAGCATCACCTGCAGAATTGGTCGGTGGGTTCGGGGATGGCGGCGCTGAATCTGGATACGCTACTGTTTAGCGTGATAGCCGGCGGCATTCTGGTTTTTTTCGCCTGGCGAGTGGGCAAGCGCATCACCACTGGCCGGCCGGGCATGGCGCAGAATTTCCTCGAGGCCACGGTCGAGTTCGTCAACGGTCAGGTGCGCTCGGCTTTCCCGGGCCGCGACCCGCTGATTGGCCCGCTGGCGCTGACGGTGTTTTTGTGGGTGAGTGCGATGAACGCGCTCGACATCATTCCGGTTGATCTGCTCCCGCGCATTGCCCAGTGGGTCGGCATGGGGTTCGGCCTCGAACCGGAGAACGTGCATCTGCGCATTGTGCCGACTGCGGATCTCGGGCTGACGCTGGCGATGGCAGTTTGCGTTTTTGTCCTGACCATCATCTACGGAATACGCGCGCGCGGTCTCGGCGGCTATCTCAAGGGGTTTCTGGCGCACCCTTACGGTATCTGGATGGCGCCGATCAACCTGATGCTGACACTGGTCGAAGAGCTTGCCAAACCCTTGAGCCTGGCGCTGCGTCTATGGGGGAACTTCTTTGCCGGCGAGTTGATTTTCATGCTAATCGCGCTGTTTGGTTTCTCCGTGTGGGTTGCGCCGGCACAGGCGGTGCTCGACTGGGCGTGGTCGTGGTTTGAATTGCTGGAAGTGTTCCTGCAGGCGTTTATTTTCATGTTGTTGACCACCGTCTATCTGGCGATGGCCGTCCAGGAAGATGAGCATTGAGTTTTTCCGGCCATGGCCGGATCGTTTTGAAACCGCAATTATGAGGAGTTGTTCATGACACCAGAATTAATTACCCAGCTTTACGGTTTTACGGCCCTGGGCGTCAGCATCATTCTCGGCCTCGCCGGTCTCGGATCGGCGCTCGGTTGGGGCCTGATTTGCTCCCGTTATATTGAAGGCATCGCCCGCCAGCCTGAGCTGCGAGGCGTATTGCTGGGCCAGACGCTGTTTACCGGCGGCCTGATGGAATCGTTTCCATTTATCGTGCTCGGTATTTCAATGTGGTTCATTTTCGCCAACCCGTTCCTCTCGGCGTTGTTGAAGCATCTGGCTCACTAGAGCCGAACGCGAGGAGAGCGTCATGAGCATCAATGCCACGCTGCTGATCGAGGTCATCGCGTTTCTGCTGTTCGTCTGGTCGTTCAAGCAGTTTCTGTGGACCCCGATCCTTAACGCAATGCAAGCGCGTGACAAGCGCATCGCGGATGGCCTGGCTTCGGCCGACCGCGGTCAGCAGTATTTGGAAAACGCCAAGCAGCGGGCCAGCGAAATCCTGAAGGAAGCACGTGACAAGTCTCTGGAGATTGTCGAGCAAGCCAATCGGCGTGCCACTGAAATCGTGGGCGAAGCGAAAGGCCAGGCGCTTAGCGAGCGCAAGCGCCAAGTTGAAGCCGGTAAGG
>JBOIBC010000115.1:0-5038 GCA_050739295.1 Gammaproteobacteria bacterium | reverse complement strand
GCGCAAGCGCCTGCAGCGCTTGCGCCCACCACCGTCGGTGCCTTGCGCAGCGACGGCGTGGTGGTGAGCCGGGGGCTGGCGGATGACACGCCCGCGATACTCGTGCCGCTGCAACTGGAGCATGGCACTGGGTACTGGCTGGGCCTGCATAATTTCCGCGTCATCCTGCAATACAACAAGAGTCCGCTGTATGCCATGGCGGTGTATGACCTGGCGACACGCATCACCGAAGTGCGAACGCAGGGGAAACAGAATGCGCCACTCTGATACGCATGTAGTGCTCGCCTTGGCGCTGACGGTGCTTTTGTTCGCCGGTTGTGCGCAGTTTCCGGCCCAGGATCATGGCCCGGCCACTCCGGTGGATGTATCGCAGGTTCCGAACGCGGTGCCGCGCTACGAAATCAGGAGCCCGTACGGCAATCCGCCTTCTTACACGGTAAACGGTCAAACCTACGACGTGCTGCCAAACTGTACGGGCTACCACGAGCGCGGCATCGCTTCGTGGTATGGCACCAAGTTCCACGGCGGCCGCACCTCCGACAGCGAAACCTATGATATGTACACCATGACTGCCGCCAGCAAGGTGCTGCCGTTGCCCTGTTACGTTCAGGTGACAAATCTGCAGAACGGCAAGAGCGTCATTGTCAAGGTGAATGACCGCGGTCCGTTCGTGGCGAACCGCATCATAGATCTGTCCTATGCTGCTGCTGCCCGCATCGGCATGCTCGGCACCGGCACCGCATTGGTGGATGTGATCGCCGTGTCACCGGGCGAACCCACGCCACCCATCGGTCCCGGCAGCAATGTGCCAGTACAAAACACGCCGCCCGTGAACGCTGCCACCGGCACCATCAATAAACCGCAGATTTTCGTGCAGGTCGGTGCCTTCGCGAACCAAAGCAATGCGGAGCGCGTACTGCAACACTTGCAAGCGTCAGCCATCAGCCGCGTATTCATCCTCACGGAAATCCAGAACGGTATTACCTTCTACAAAGTGCGTATCGGCCCTCTTCCAGATGTGAGCGTTGTGGACGCCCTCACCGCACAGCTGGGCAGATTGGGATTTGCCAATGCGCAGGTAGTTATTCCATGAGCAAAAAACTGTATTTTTCCGCCCCATGGCGCGTTAAAATCGCACCTTCACCCGGTTTTAACCGGTCTCTATTCCAGCCCGTCAGTATTTAATGAGGTGTTCTCTTGAGAAGCCAGCATCTTGTCGCCCATGCACTGGGTCTGCTTATTCTCTGCATCACCCTGAGCACACAGGCGATTCCGATTCCCGCACCGCCGCAGCTCAAAGCGAAAAGCTATGTGCTCATGGATGCCAACAGTGGCCAGGTGATCGCCGCGAGCAATCCGGATGTGCATACCGAACCCGCGAGCCTCACCAAACTCATGACGGTATTCGTGGTATTTCATGCCATCAAGGACGGCATAATCCAGCTCGATACGCCGGTCACCATCAGCGCAAAAGCCTGGCGCATGGGCGGTTCGCGCATGTTCGCGAACGTGGGCAGCCAGGTGAGAGTGGAGAGCCTGCTGCAAGGCGTGATCGTGCAGTCGGGCAACGATGCGGCCGTGGCGCTGGCGGAACGGGTTGGCGGCACGGAGGACGGATTCGCGGACCTCATGAATCAGTATGCGCAAAAACTGGGCATGAAAAACACCCATTACGTGGATGCCTCCGGCCTCACCGACGATTCAAATCATTATGTATCCGCGCTGGATCTGGCGATACTCTCTCGCGCCATCATCAACCAGTTCCCGGACTATTACCGGCGATTCTTTTCAGAAAAGAGTTTCACCTGGAACAATATCGCCCAGCCGAACCGCGTGTCGCTGTTGTTCACTGACCCGTCCGTGGATGGTCTCAAGACCGGCTTTACGGACCAGGCCGGTTATTGCATGGTGGTCTCGGCGCTGCGTGACGGCATGCGGTTGATCGCCGTGGTCATGGGGACGCCCTCGGAAAAAGCCCGTGCAATCGATGACGAGGCCTTGCTCAACTACGGTTACAATTTCTATGAAACCCACAAGTTGTACACCGCCGGCACGGCCATCACCCAACTCAAGGCCTGGAAAGGCGCCGACAGCAGCGTTCCAGTGGGTGTGACGCACGATTTGTATGTAACCATTCCCAAGGGCAGTTATTCACAACTCTCCGCCACGTTGCAAACCCCGGCGGGACTTATTGCACCGATCACGGCGGGTGCAGCAGCCGGTTCGGTGAACGTGTCCTATGACGGCAAGGTTCTGTTGGACACACCGCTCCATGCCTTGAAGGCGGTGCCCGAAGGCAATATTTTCCGGCGTATCGTGGATAGCATCCATCTGTGGTTTGTCAAGAAATAGCATGGCTAAACCACTTCCGAACGCGTATTTCAATGGGGATTTCCTGCCCTTGGGCAAAGTGCATATCTCACCATTGGATCGGGGATTCCTGTTCGGAGATGGTGTATATGAAGTGATCCCGGTTTATGCGGGCCGGTCGTTTCATCTGGATGCGCATCTCAAACGGCTCCAGTACAGCCTGGACGGCATCCATCTGGCAAACCCGCATACCCACGCTTATTGGATCACCATGCTCAAAGACCTGACAGCCATGAACGGAGGTGGCGATCAGGCACTCTATCTGCAAGTGACGCGCGGTGCCGATACGACGCGCGACCATGCGTTCCCGGAAGATCTGTCACCTACGGTGTTTGCCATGTGCGCACCCTTGGCTGGCTTGCCAGCCAAATTGCTTGAGCGCGGCGCAAAGGCGGTGACGCTGGACGACATCCGCTGGCGGTACTGCGACATCAAATGCGTGGCACTGCTGGGCAATGTGCTCTTGCGACAAGAGGCGCTGGACCAGGATTGCAACGAGGCGGTACTGGTACGTGATGGGTATGCGACTGAAGGCACTGCCAGCAGTCTGTTCATCGTGTCGCAAGGTGAAATCATCACACCGCCCAAAAGCCGCGACCTCCTGCCCAGTATCACCCGCGACGTGGTACTGGAGCTGGCTGCCCGACACAAGTTACCCCACCGTGAAGCCCGCATCCGGGCTGCACAATTGCACACAGCCGAAGAAATCTGGTTCGCCAGTTCCACTCGTGAAGTGTACGCGGTAACGCAACTGGACGGCCGACAAGTCGGCAACGGTAAGCCGGGACCACACTGGCAAAAGATGCATGCCTTGTTTCAAAAGCACAAAATAGCCGATTCGTTGAACACGTGAACGACTCCCCGGCTTTGAAGTTTCCGCTGGAATTCCCGGTCAAGATCATGGGGCGGGATACGCAGGTGTTCTACGATGCAGTCTCCGCCATCCTCGCGGAGCATGTGGCTCCAATCGAACAACTCAAGGTCGCCAAGCAACCAAGCAGCGCCGGCCGATTCATCTCCATCACCGTCACCTTCACTGCCGAGAACCGTGAACAACTGGACGCACTGTACCAGGCGCTGACCGACAGCGAACACGTGCTCATAGCCTTATGACCCGCGGTGTTGCACTGCCTATGCTGCGCGATTTGGGTAGTGTGGCCTACGAACCCACCTGGCGCGCCATGCAGGCGTTCACTAACGCACGTGACGCTTCCACCCGTGACGAGATCTGGTTCCTGGAGCATCCACCGGTGTTTACCCTGGGGCTGGCCGGGAAAATGGAACACGTGCTCGCACCTGGTGCTATCCCCGTTATCCATATAGACCGCGGCGGGCAGGTGACGTATCACGGCCCCGGCCAACTGGTGGTCTACCCACTCATTGACCTGAGGCGTCTCAAGCTCGGCGTACGCGGACTGGTGGAAGCCATCGAGCTTGCAGTCATAGATACCTTGAAGGAATGCGGCATCCCGTCGGTCTCGAAACGCGAAGCGCCGGGCGTGTACACAAAAGACGGCCGCAAACTGGCTTCGCTGGGTTTACGGGTACGGCGTGACTGCACCTATCACGGCCTCGCGTTCAACGTAGCCATGGACCTGGAACCGTTTTCGCGCATCAATCCCTGCGGTTATGCTGGTCTTGAGATGACGCAAGTGAAAGACCTGGGTGGGCCGGAGAGTGTCTCGCGCGTCTCGGAGCTACTCAAACCCAGGCTGATCGAGCGGCTGGGGTACAATAGCTAGACCATTTTCCCGGCGGCTTGCGCTGCCGGCCGGCCATTAGGATTGCATGTGAGCGAACCCCTGACCGCCCCCCGCGCTCGGCTTGAACCCGGCAAAAAACTCAGCGCCGCCGAGAAAATGGCGCGCATTCCGGTGAAGATTGAACCCACTGTCATGCCGCTGCGCAAGCCGTCCTGGATCCGGGTGCGCTCACCCGCCACACCGGAAGTGGCGCGGCTCAAGCAGATTCTGCGTGAAAATCACCTGCACACCGTCTGCGAGGAAGCCTCCTGCCCCAACATCGGCGAGTGCTTCGGCAAAGGCACAGCCACGTTCATGATTATGGGCGATATCTGCACGCGCCGCTGCACCTTTTGCAACGTGGCGCACGGCCGCCCCGGCACGCTGGACGCGGAAGAGCCGGTCAATCTCGCTAAAACCATCAAGGCCATGGGATTGCGCTATGTGGTCGTCACCTCCGTGGACAGGGACGATCTGCGCGACGGTGGCGCCAGCCATTTCGTAGCCTGCATCCGCGCCATCCGCGAGCTGAGTCCGCAAACCCGTATCGAGGTACTGGTGCCGGACTTTCGCGGTCGCATGGACGTGGCGCTGGCGCTCATCCATGACGCGCCGCCGGATGTGTTCAACCACAACCTCGAAACGGTACCGCGAATTTACCGGGAAGTGCGCCCTGGTTCCGACTACCAGCATTCGCTCATGCTACTCAAGCGCTTCAAGGCGGTGCATCCGGACATTCTCACCAAGTCCGGCATCATGGTCGGCCTGGGTGAAGAGATCCCCGAGATATATGCGGTGATGCAGGATCTGCGCGGCCATGACGTAGACATGCTCACGGTGGGACAGTATCTCCAGCCCAGCAAATTTCATCATCCGGTAGTACGCTATATAGCGCCGGAAGAATTCAAGGAGATCGAGATCAAGGG
>JBOIBC010000114.1:0-5092 GCA_050739295.1 Gammaproteobacteria bacterium | reverse complement strand
GATGACGATGGGTGATTCAGTGGCAAGACACAGGGTGGTCAGCAGATCATCGGCGTGCCCGTGTGCAAGACGCGCCATGAAGCCGGCGGTGGCCGGCGTCACCAGCACCAGATCCACCCAACGCGCCAGCTCGATATGACCCATGGCGAATTCGGCGGACGTGTCCCAGAGCTGTGTGCGCACCGGATGACCGGACACTGCCTGGAAAGTCAGCGGCGTCACGAAACGCTGCGCGCTCTGACTCATCACTACCTGCACGTCCGCGCCTGCTTCCCGCAGACGGCGCACCAGGTCCGGACATTTGTACACGGCAATGCCGCCGGTGACGCCCAGGAGGATGTGTTTGCCGCTCAGTTGCATGCGCTATCTCAAAAAAAGGGCATACAGATTACTCTACGGCCGGTAATGTACCAAGCAGGCCCTCAGACCAATCAATCCAATCGGGGCCTTTGCTACACTGCGCGCATGAGCACGCCGGAAAACTGGTTCCAGAGCGGCGAGAAACTGGTTACCGTCAATCAATACGGCACACCGGAATTTACCGAGGGTCTGGAACTCCTGAAAAAATCCGCTGAGGCGGGTTTTACCGACGCGCAGGTAGTGCTTGGTCACCTGTATGTGCAGGTGCATACCTTGCCCGACGCCGCTTCCGAATCCGCGCATTGGTATCAACGCGCGACCGAACGGGGGCATCCCGTGGCCCAGGACCGGCTTGCTGATCTGTATATGTCCGGTCGCGGTGTACCACAGAATGATGCCGAAGCCTTCCGCTGGTACGCACGCACCGCCGCCCAGGCTTTCCCGCACGCGCTCTGCAACCTGGCGTATATGCACGACGAAGGTCTGGGCACTCCCGTTGATGCCGGCGCCGCTACGAAAATGTATCTACAGGCAGCCGCATCCGCCGATCCGCGCGGTCTTTTCAATCTCGGCCTGCGTTATGCAGCAAACCAGGATTCGCCACAGCAATTCCCGGCGGCGCATGCTTGTCTGGCCATGGCGGCTTTTGCCCGATACCCGCTGGCGGACGAGCTGCTGGCGCGGCTGGATGCCCGTCTTGATCCCGCATCACGCGAGCAAGCTGGGGTTCTTGCGCCACGCCTGCGTGAACGTCTGCGTGCTTTCCAGCAGCGGCTGGAATCGGATTCCGCACTGACCGATGATCCGCCAGCCTTGATGCGCTTCGCGGAAGACAATCTCGCCGCACTCGGCGAGCCGTCTTTGAATATTGCCAATGTCCGCAACATCGCAAGGACCGCCGAACCGCACCAGGCGGATGCGCCCAGTGCCATCAGCGCCTCACCAAACATATTCATCGTGGATAATTTTGTCAGCGAAAGTGAATGTGCGCATCTGCTGGCACTGGCGGCCGCGCGCCTCGCGCCGGCACGTGAAACCACGCGCGAGCGTCTCTCGGGCGAGCAAACCGCCTTCACCGGCGAGGCGGCGATATTCAACACACCAGACAGCGACGCGGTGGTGCGCAATATTGAGCGGCGCATCGCCGCCGTGTTTGCCCTGCCCGTTACGCATGTGGAACCCTTGTCGGTACTGCGTTACCGGGCGGATGACCGCTACGCGCCGCATGTGGATTACTTCGACGCTGCGCGGCTCGCGAATAACCTGCGCATAGGCGACCGTTCGGGCCAGCGGATCGCATCATTCCTGGTATATCTGCGCGCGCCGGAGACGGGCGGTGAAACCCATTACCTCAAGATCGGCAAAAAAATTGCCGGTCGGCCGCGCATGGCGTTGTGCCATTTCAATCTGACGGGGGCGGGCACGCCGGATCCGATGACGCTGCACACAGGAGAGGCGGTGGTTGAGGGCGAAAAATGGCTGGCCCGCACTACCTTGCGGGAAAAACCGTTTTACTGAGATAGGTTCGAATTATTTGCCGGCATCGCGGCGCAACTGCACACGCGCGAATTTGCGCTTGCCCACTTGCAGCACATAGGTCTTGCCGGCCGCAAGTTTCAGACTGCGATCCGTGACTTTTTCGCCATCTATGCGCACTCCGCCCTGCGCCAGCATCCGGTTCGCTTCGGACGTGCTGCTGGTCAGCTTGCATTGCTTGAGTATCTGCACCAGCGGCATGTCCTTGCCATCGGCATGGATGCGGTGTTCCGGCATGTCCTCGGGAAGCACACCTTTCTGGAAACGCGCGATGAATTCCTCGCGAGCTGCTTTGGCAGCCGCCACGCTGTGGAAGCGCGTCACGATTTCTTCCGCCAGCAGGAATTTGATATCGCGCGGATTGGCGCCAGTCTTTATCGCGCGTTTGTACTTCTCGATTTCGTTTGCCGGGCGGAAGCTCAGTAATTCAAAATAACGCCACATGAGTTCGTCGGAAATGGACATGAGCTTGCCGAACATCTCATTGGGCGGCTCGCTGATGCCGACGTAATTGTCGAGTGACTTGGACATCTTCTGCACGCCGTCCAATCCCTCAAGGATCGGCATGGTGAGAATCACCTGCGGCTTCTGGCCGTAGGCTTCCTGCAACTGGCGGCCGACCAGCAGGTTGAATTTCTGATCGGTACCGCCGAGTTCCACATCCGCCTTGAGCGCCACGGAATCGTAACCTTGCGCCAGCGGATAGAGAAATTCGTGGATGGCGATGGGCTGACCGGCGTAAAAACGCTTGCTGAAATCATCCCGTTCCAGCATGCGCGCCACGGTATGCTTCGCGGCCAATTGCACCAGGCCGGCGGCGCCGAGCTGCTGCATCCAGCGGGAATTGAATTCGATGCGGATCTTGTCCGGATCGAGGATCTTGAAGATCTGGTTTTTGTAGGTGTCGGCGTTACGAGCGATCTCTTCGGGTGTCAACGGCTTGCGCGTCACGTTCTTGCCACTGGGATCGCCGATCATGCCGGTGAAGTCACCGATGACGAAAATTGCGTCATGGCCGAGCTGCTGAAACTGGCGCAGCTTGTTGATGAGCACCGTGTGGCCCAGGTGCAGGTCGGGCGCCGTGGGGTCAAAGCCCGCCTTGACACGCAGGGGCCGGCCGGCCTTGAGGCGCTCCGCCAGCTCGGCTTCCAGCAGGATTTCGTCGGTGCCCCGGCGGAGTTCCGCCAGTGCCTCAGCGGGCGTCGGCATGCCTATGCTCCTGAAAAAGGCCCTTAAAAGCTCAGGGCCGGGGGAGATTTTTCACTTATCCCCATGATTTAGCATGGGTTTAGGGTTGACCCACAAGGTCCGGCAGGCTAGTGTTACCCGGTTTTCGCGTTCGGGATGGGGACACTAACTAAATGACCGCGCCCAGCAGTCAGCTCAAAGTGGATTATAAGCCAGGCGGCGAAGCGTTCGTCCACAAGGTTCGCGTGCCGCGCGTGCGCCGCCATTTCTGGCTGCTGCTGGCCTTGGCCGTAACCGGCGGCGGTACATTCCAGTTATTCTTCGCTTCCGTCGCCACTGCCGGTCACAACAATCGTGCCGCACTCGCCGTTTCCTCCGCCAGTCCAGTAGCAAGCCCGCCCGCTTTACAGGCACCATCCGCGGCAACCACAGCACCTTCGAATATGGTAGCCGCCGCCAAAACTACCCCCATGGCGCCGGGCACTGAAATCATGCCGCTCACGGTACATCGCGGCGATACCTTGGGACGGCTGTTCGCTGTCAATCATCTGAGCAAGACTGATCTGCATGCGATTATGGCCTTGGGTGGTGACACCGATCGTCTGAAGCGCATTCGTGTCGGCCAGGTCATCACGATTGGCCATGACGCTGACGGCCGGATATTCAGCCTGAGCATGAAATTGGATGATGCGCACACGCTTGAGGTGGCGAAAACCGCCGCCGGGTATCAAGCCAGTGTCGCGGATATCCCCACGGAAACTTCGGTCGCCTATGCCCACGGCGTCATCGAAAACTCCCTGTTTGACGCCGCCGGCCGCGCGGGTTTGTCCGATCCGGTCACCATGCAACTGATTCATCTGTTCGGCTGGGACATAGACTTCGCCCACGACATCCGCAGCGGTGACTCTTTCACGGTGCTGTACCAGAAGATCCATCGCCAGGGTGAGCCGGTCGCAGACGGTCCGATACTGGCCGCCGAGTTCGCGACCCCCGGAAAAACCTATCGCATCGTGCGTTTCACCGATCCTTCGGGTCGCACCGATTACTACACGCCCGACGGCCACAGCGTGCGCAAAGCTTTGTTGCGCGCGCCGGTAGCCTATACCCGCATCAGCTCGGGCTTCAGCCTGCACCGCATGAATCCGGTGCTGCATATCGTGCGCCCGCATTACGGCGTGGATTATGCTGCGCCCACCGGCACGCCCATCGAGGCAGCGGGTGATGGGCGCATCGTATTTGAAGGACGCAAGGAAGGTTTCGGCCGCTGCGTCATCATCAAGCATGGTGGCGGCTTCAGCACGCTTTATGCCCACATGTCGCATTTCCGTAACGGTCTGCACGCAGGCAGCCGCGTGAAACAGGACCAGGTCATCGGGTACGTGGGCATGTCGGGCGAGGCTACGGGGCCGCACTTGCATTTCGAGATACTCGAGGATGGTGTGCCGCGCAATCCGCGCACCGTGAAACTGCCGAGCGCTGATCCGATCCTGGCGAAATTCCGGCCTGATTTCACCCACAGCATGGACACGCTGCTGGCGCAGATGAGCAACGGCGGCGGAGCCCGCATCGCCACCACTGCCGCCAACACCACCGCCAAAGTCGCCACCGCACACTGAATGTACCGCGAGCCTGTTCAGACGTGAGCGAGTATTTCATCGGCCTCATGTCCGGCACCAGCAGCGACGGCGTGGACGCCGCGCTGGTGGAATTCACGCCGGCGCCGCGTCTGCATGCCAGTCATTTCCTGCCTTACCCCGAAGCGTTTCGAGCAGATCTGCTGGAGTTTGCCGCCGGCCGATATCAGAACGACGTACTCGACCAGTTTGGGCGGCTGGACAGCGCACTGGGTGAGCTGTTTGCACAAGCCGCACTTGCGGTCCTCAAACAATCCAGACTCTCCAATCAGGATATCCGCGCCATCGGCAGCCACGGCCAGACCGTGCGCCATCGCCCCGGCGGCCCGCATCCTTTCAGCCTGCAAATCGCCGATCCCAACATCATTGCCGCA
>JBOIBC010000113.1:0-5100 GCA_050739295.1 Gammaproteobacteria bacterium | reverse complement strand
GCATGGTCCTGAACCACATCTTCTACCGCAAGGGCGCGGCTGGCGGCATCAGCTATTACAGTCCAGATGAAATACAGATCGAGCTGGATAATAACGGTCAAATCAGTGGAGCTAAACTGAAGGCGGATGGCCTGCCGGTGGAATACGGCGGCATGGGCACCATGTCCAAGTCCAAGAACAACGGCGTGGATCCGCAAGCGCTGGTGGACGAGTACGGCGCCGACACGGTGCGGCTGTTCATGCTGTTCGCCGCGCCGCCGGAACAGACCCTGGAATGGTCCGAGGCGGGCGTCGAAGGCGCGCACCGTTTTCTGAAACGTCTGTGGAAAGCCGTAGCGGATCACGTGAACGCCGGCGCGGTTCCGGAACTGGATGTCAGCCTGCTCGATGAGCGTCAGCGAAGCCTGCACCGGCGGATTCACGAAACCATCGTCAAGGTAGGAGACGATATCGGCCGGCGCTACACCTTCAACACGGCTGTGGCCGCGGTCATGGAACTCCTGAACACGCTTACCCATGGCGAACACGCAACTGCGCAGGATCGGGCGCTGAAACAGGAGGGTCTTGAAGCCATCACCTTGGTGCTTGCGCCCATGACCCCGCATATCTGTGAGACACTTTGGCGCGAGCTGGGCCATTCCGAATCCGTCATGGCGGTCAGTTGGCCCAGAGCTGATGAAACTGCATTGATACGGGATCGCATCGAGCTGGTGGTACAGGTGAACGGTAAATTGCGTGGTCGTGTGACGGTGGTAGCGGATGCCGACCAAAAGAGCGTGGAAAATGCCGCGCTCGCGGAACCGAACGTGAAAAGATTTATCGAAGGAAAACCCGTCAAGAAAGTGATCGTGGTTCCCGGGAAACTCGTGAACGTGGTGGTTTAGTAACCAGATATTTTAGTGCCCTCCTTTGTAAAGGAGGGTAGGGTGGATTTCAAGATTCTCAGATACAACTCCAGATTGAAAATGGTTGCGCGACGTTTGCGCTCTGGAATGACGGACACGGAATCGAAATTATGGTCCCGTTTGCGACGCAGGCAGCTTTGTAATGTGCAATTTTATCGGCAAAGGTCCATAGGCCAGTACATTGTTGATTTTTATGCCCCGAAGGCGAAATTGGTTGTGGAAGTGGATGGTTCACAGCATCTGGAACCCCGCGGTGCTTCTGCTGATGCCATTAGAAACAGATTTTTGACTGAACAAGGTCTCCACGTGTTACATTTCCATAATCTGCAAATTCTGAATGAATTGGATGCTGTGACAGCGGGAATTCATCTAGCAATCATACAACATATGGGCAACCCGTGAACGATCAACGGAATAATCAAATCCCCCTTAATCCCCCTTTTCCAAAGGGGGAGAGATTAAGGAGAGATGAAACCCCGCTTATTTCTCCTCTCTCAAATGGGGGAAGGCCATCACGAGATACGTCAGCTATTCCGCAGCGGCCTATATTTTTCGCCCCCTCCTTTGGAAAAGGAGGGCGGGGGAGGATTTTAGAATTCTTTGTATGGCCGCCCTTTGCGGTATGTCTGCTAATCGCGGGCTGTGGTTTCCATCTGCGTCAGCCGGCGCATTTGCCGGCTGTCATGCAGCGCACTTACATCGCGAGCCCCGGCGGCAACACCGAGCTGGTGCGCGAGTTACGCCGCAATCTCATAACGCCTACGACTGCAGTGACCGACGACGCCACCAGCGCCACGGCGATGCTCAATATTCTCAATGCAAAACGATTTCAGCGGGTACTGTCGGTCAGCAATACCGGCCAACCGCTGGAGTACCAAGTGGCCTATCAGGTGCAATTCTCGCTGACGACGGCGGGCAAGACATTGATTGCGCCACAGACGCTGACCTTGACGCGCAATTACGCATACGATGTTGCCAATACGCTCGGTGACACCGAACAGGCCAACGTGTTGTACAACGCACTCGAAGACAATATGGCGCAACTGATCCTGTTCAAACTCGAAGCCGCGGGCCGGAAACAACCGGTGGGTCATTAGTTATGACAACCCATATCATTTATCCGCGCCATTGAAACTCACGTCCGACAAACTCGACAGCCATTTGAAAGCTGCGCTCGCGCCCGTGTATCTGATCGCGGGCGACGAGCCCCTGCAACGCGAGGAAGCAGCGGATGCCATCCGTGCTGCGGCGCGTGCGCGCGACCACACCGACCGTGAAGTGTTTTTCGCCGAGCGCGGCTTCGACTGGAATCTGCTTGCCACTGCTGGTGCGAGCCTATCGTTGTTTGCATCCAAACGTATCCTGGAAGTGCGCCTGCCGACCGGCAAACCCGGTGACGACGGTGCCACAGCCTTGAGCACCTACGCGCAAAACCCCGCGCCCGACACACTGCTGCTGATCATCAGCGCCAAGCTGGAGCGGGGCGGCGGTCGTTGGGCGGAAGCTCTGGAGAAGGCTGGAGTACTAATCACCGTCTGGCCGGTGGAGGCGAAGAATCTGGCTGGCTGGCTTGGCCGGCGCATGCAGGGTCGCGGCCTTAAGCCCAGCGCCGAGGCTGTGGCGCTCATGGCGGCACGGGTAGAGGGCAACTTGCTGGCAGCGGCTCAGGAAGTGGAAAAATTGCTGCTGCTGAAAGGCCCAGGGCCGGTGGACGTCGATGCGGTCGCGGAAGCGGTGGCTGATAGTGCCCGCTATGACCCCTACGGGCTGGTGGACGCCGCCTTGGCCGGCGATCGGTCGCGTACCGCGCGCATTCTTGAGGGGCTGAAGGAGGAGGGTACGGAGCCTACCTTCATCCTCTGGGCGCTGACACGCGAAATCCGCAGTCTTGCCGGCATGGCCTGGGAGATTCAGGGCGGTGCACCCATGCAGCGGGTGCTGGCGCGTGTCTGGGAAAAGCGCCGGCCGGCAATCCAAAAAGCCTTGAATCGCCACCGGCCGCAGGACTGGCAAGGGTTCCTGTCCCGGCTGGCCCGAGCCGACCGGATACTGAAAGGCCAGGCGCCGGGCCGGCCCTGGGATGAACTGTTAAACTTGTCCGAGAGCCTCGCGGGCCTTCGTCTGCCAGCGTAAAGAATCGGGAGCGCCACCGCCGCGCATGAGAAAAATCGGTATCTTCGGGGGCAGCTTTGACCCCATCCACTACGGCCATCTGCGGCCGGCGCTGGAAATCCTGAGCACGCTTTCCCTGGATGAAATCCGCTTCATACCCGCGGGCCAGCCGCCGCATCGCGGTGTGCCTGCGGCGTCTGCCGCCTTGCGCCTGGACATGGTGAAAGCCGCCATTGCCGGCGAACCGCGATTCGTGGTGGATGAGCGTGAGGTCCGCCGCAGCGCGCCGTCTTATACCGTGGATACCCTCACGGAACTGCGGCGTGAATTCCCGCGTGACGCGTTGATGCTGATCGTCGGCATGGACGCATTCCTGGGGTTTCCCGGCTGGCATGAATGGCTAAAGATTTTCGATTTCGCACATGTGATTGTGGCGCATCGCCCGGGCTGGGTGCTGCAGAGCGGTGGTGATCTGGCTGAAACGATCCGCCGACGCCGCGCCAAGTCGGCGCAAGAGATCGTGACTGTACTCGCCGGATGCATCCTGATGCAGCCTGTGACACAACTCGAGATTTCTTCCACCCAGGTGCGCGCCAGCATCGCAGCGGGCGGCGACCCGCGTTACTTGGTGCCGGAAACGGTACGCGAGCTGATCCTGAATTCCCATTGTTATGCGAAACACACGGAGCACTGATGCAAGCCGAACAACTGTGCGATCTGGTCGTGGAAACATTACAGGACATGAAAGCGGTGGACATCCGCGCGCTGGACGTGCGTGGCATCACCGTACTCACGGATTTCATGGTGATCGCCAGCGGCACCTCGGACCGCCACGTGAAATCCCTGTCCCGCAGCGTACTCGACAAGGCACGCGAACATGCAGTGCGCGCCATGGGCATCGAGGGTGAGCAGGAAGGCGAATGGGTGCTGGTGGATCTGCGCGACGTGGTGGTGCACGTTATGCGGCCGCAAGTACGGGATTTCTACAACCTAGAAAAACTCTGGAGTGTGGGAACTCCCGCGGCAGAAACTGTCTTGCCGCTCACCGCTGCACGCAAGCGGCGCTGAACATGCGTATCCATCTGCTGGCGGCCGGCACGCGCCTGCCGTCCTGGATCAATGACGGGTTCAATGAATATGCCAGACGCCTCCCGCCGGAATGCAAACTGCTGCTGAAGGAAATTCCGCTCGGCGCAGCTCGGCGCAGCGGCGATGCCGCCAAGGCTGTCGCCCAGGAGGGCGCAAAGATGCTGGCGGCGGTTCCGACCGGCGCCGGTGTTGCGGCACTCGATGTAGGCGGCAAGCGTTTCAGCACTGAAGAGCTTTCAAGGCAATTGAACCATTGGCTCCAGGATGGCCGTGACCAGGCTTTGCTGATTGGCGGTCCCGATGGCCTTGCGCCTGAATGCTGCGCACGCGCCGAACTCAAATGGTCCCTCTCGCCTCTCACGTTGCCGCACGGTTTGGTGCGGGTAGTGGTGGCAGAACAGATTTACCGCGCTTGGTCAATGCTGAAAGGCCACCCGTATCATCGGGCGTGACAAACTCGTAGTGTGTACTGCGTGCTGTTTGAGGTGTGAGGAAATACAAGATGACAGATGATTCCATTTACCTTGCATCTCAATCACCACGCCGTGTGGAACTGCTCCGGCAACTGGGCGTGCGTTTTGAAGTAGTGAATGCAGCGGTGGATGAAAGCGTCCAGCACGCTGAATCACCGGACCAGTATGTGCTGCGTGTGGCGCGGGCAAAGGTCGAAGCGGCACTGGTTGCGCTGGGCGGCAAAGCCAATCGGCCGCTGCTGTCGGTGGATACGGCGGTAACGCTGGACGGGCATATCCTGGGCAAGCCGCGGGATCGAGCCGACGGACTTGCCATGCTGGCGCGACTGTCGGGACGCACACATCAAGTATTATCAGGCTTGGCGCTATGGACGCCGTATGGGCTGCAGCAGGCACTGAGCACGAGCACGGTGACGTTCCGTGTCATTACACCCGAAGAGGCAGTGGTTTATTGGGACAGCGGCGAACCCGCTGACAAGGCCGGCGCTTATGCTATCCAAGGCCGTGGCGCGGTGTTCATC
>JBOIBC010000112.1:0-5107 GCA_050739295.1 Gammaproteobacteria bacterium | reverse complement strand
GTACGCATACTGGGCGGCCTTGGTGGTGGGATCGTAGGCTTGCGCCTGGTGCACGGCAGCGCTGAAATCCATGGCCTGTGCGGCAGTCACCACACTGATCAGACTCGCGGTAATCACCCCGGTACGCAGACTGGCGAATAGGTTACGCGGCATGGTTGTTCCCTGATCCGCCGGCTGGCACATGACCAGCCCGGAACAATGCGGCGTAGGCCGCCGGCAGAAACAACAGTGTAAGCAGGGTGGCACCGGTCAGGCCGCCCATGATGGCCCAGGCCATCGGTCCCCAGAACACCGAGCGTGTCAGCGGAATCATGGCCAGTACCGCCGATGCTGCGGTCAAAAGAATCGGGCGGAAGCGGTGCACGGTGGATTCGATGATGGCCTCGTGCAGACTCGCGCCTTCGGACAGCGCGTGATCAACCTGCACAATCAGGATCACGGAATTGCGTATGATCATGCCGAATAGCGCAATCGTGCCGAGCATCGCCACAAAGCCGAAGGGTCTCTGGAAAGTCAGCAGTATGGCGGTCACGCCGATCATGCCGAGTGGTGCGGTCAACAACACCAGCAGCATTTTCCCCATGTGCTGCAACTGGATCATCAGCAGGAACAAAACGAGGATCAACACCAGCGGCATGACCGCCATGACAGCCGCATTCGACTTGCTGCTCGACTCCTTGGAACCGCCAATCTCGATGCGATAATCCGCGGGCAATGTTTTGGCAAGCGCCTGGATTTTTGGCCACAGGGCGTTGGTCACATCATCGGATTGAACGCCGTTGGCAACATCGGACTGCACGGTGATCGTCGGCGCGTCGGTGCGCCGCCAGCGCAGGCTGTCGGCGTTGCTGAGCGTCAGAGTGGCAAGCTGGGATAAAGGTACGAATTTCCCGTTTTTTGTATAGATATTCAGGTCCTTGATGTTATTGAGATCGGTACGCTCGGGCGCGATGAGCCGGGCGGTTACGTCCAGACTGTTGTCGCCTTCCAGATACTGCGTGATGACCGATCCGCTCAGGGAAGTTTGCAGTGCCCGCGACACGCTGTTCGAACTCACACCCAGCATGCGTGCGATGTCCTGGTTGATGTTGATTTTGAGAATCTTGACGCGTTCACCCCAGTCCATGTTCACGCCGCGGGTGTCCGGATTGGAGCGCACGATATTCATCACCTTGTCCGCGATGCTCCGCAGCGTCGTTTCATCCTCGCCGATGACGCGGAACTGAACCGGATATCCGACCGGCGGACCGTTCTCCAGCCGCGTCACCCGGCCACGTACCATGGGAAAGCCAGTGGCGAATATCTGCTGGATCTTGCGCATGACGCCTTCCCGCTCTTTGTAGCCTGATGTCATGACGACCAGCTCCGCCAGATTATTCTGGGTCTGCACATTCAAAGGCAGGTAAAACCGGGGGCTGCCGCCCCCGACGTAACTGGTCACGGAAACGATATTGGGAATGCTTTTGAGCTTTTCCTGCATCGCGGCCGCCTGTTGCTGCATCTCATTGAAGGTTGCATCCTGGGGGAACCACATATCCACCATCAGCTCGGAACGGTCGGACGACGGGAAAAACTGTTTGGGAATGAAGCGGAACAAACCGATTGCTACCACAAACAGCACCACGGTGACGACGATCACCTTGTTTTTGTGATCCACACACCAGGTCACTCGTTTGCGGAACCAGCGGTAAAACGGCCGCTGATAGACCTCTGTATCCTCACCGGCCTTGGGCTTGAATGCCGGCAGCAGCTTGAAGCCCAGATAGGGCGTGACCAATACCGCCACAAACCAGGAGACGATCAGCGAAACGCCCACCACCTCGAATAAAGAGCGGGTGTATTCCGCAGAACCAGATTTCGCCATTGCCACCGGCAGGAAACCGGCGGCGGTGATCAAGGTACCGGTCAACATCGGAAACGCCGTGGCCGTATAGGCGAAACTCGCAGCCCGCATGCGATCCCAGCCTTCCTCCAATTTCAGGACCATCATCTCGACCGAAATGATGGCGTCATCCACCAGCAGGCCCAGCGCGATGATGAGCGCGCCGAGTGAAATGCGCTGCAGGTCAATGCCCATGAAATACATGGTCAGGAAGGTGACGGCCAGCACAAACGGAATGCAGATTGCGACCACAAATCCGGTGCGTATACCCAGCGACAAGAAGCACACCAGCAACACGATCGCCACCGCTTCATACAGACTGGTGGTGAATTCCCCGACGGCGGACTTCACGACCTTCGGCTGGTCGGAAACCGTGGAAAGCTGCACGCCGAGCGGAAATTGGGCCTGCAGCCGTGCCGCAACAATGCTCAGTTGCTTGCCCAGTTTCAAAACATCGCCGCCCGTACGCATGCTGATGTCCAGACCGACGGCCGGCTGGCCATTGAAGAACATTTTGAAGGTGGGCGGATCAACATAGCCGCGCGTCACCGTGGCGATGTCGCCGAGCCGGAAAATCCGGTTATTGGCGTAAATGCCGATGTCGCGGATACTCTGCACCGATGCAAAGTTGCCGCTGACGCGCAGTTGTATCTGCTCCGCACTGGTCTGGATGATCCCGGCGGGATCCACGCCGTTGACCGTCTTGAGCGTTGCCGCGATCTGGTCCGGATTCAGACCCAAAGACGCGAGTTTAGCATTCGAGGTTTCGATATAGATGGTCTGAGCCTGGTCACCGTCTATGTTCACCTGATCCACATCGGGCACGCGCAAAAAAGCGTCGCGGGCCGTATCCGCAAAAGTTTTCAGTTGTGCGTAACTAAACCCCTTGCCCGTGATCGCATAGATATTCCCGAAGGTGGTGCCGAATTCATCATTGAAGAAAGGTCCCTTGACCCCCTGCGGCAGGGTGTATTTAATGTCGCCGATTTTCTTGCGCACCTGGTACCAGACTTCCGGTACGTCGGCCGGGGGAACATCGTCGCGCAAGGTGACGGTCAACTGGGTTTGACCGGCCTTGACATAACTTTTTATATAATCAATCTGTGCGACGCTCTGCAGTTTCTTCACCAGCTTTTCGGTGACCTGCTCCTGCATTTGGTCTATCGTGGCGCCCGGCCAGTAGGCCTGCACGATCATGCTGCGCACGGTGAAACTTGGATCTTCCGCCTGGCCCAGATGCAAATAGGCAAACAGGCCTGCGATGACCAAAACGACGATTGAAAACAGCACGAATTGCTGGTGCTTGAGCGCCAACTCGGACAGATTCACCTTGGCCATGAATTACTGAGCCTGCGGGTTGGGTGTGCCGAGCGGTTGGACTTTCTGTCCGGCATGCAGCAAGTTCACGCCGGCGGTGACCACCACATCGTCATCCTTGAGTCCTGCGTTGACCAAGGCATCGTCCCCCTGTGCGGTGAGCAACGTGACCGGCTGCCCGGTCACCGTGGAGTTTTGTTTATCCACAAGCCACACCATCGGCGTATTGCCCTGATAGTAGATTGCGGTAAGCGGCAGCGCATAGGCGTGCTGACCCCCGATGTTCGGCAGGTGCACGTAGGCGGTCATGCCGAGGAGCATGGCGGCATCGGGATGCAACACTGTGATGTGCGCGTCATAGGTGCGCGTCGTCTGATCAGTGTCCGGATCGATCTCGCGCAACTTGGCGTGGTAAGTCTTGCCTGGAACCGCCCACAAGGTAACAGTCAGGCCTTTCGCCTTGCGCAGTTGCTCAACGCGTGACTCAGGAACATTGATGACCACTTCGCGGTCGCCATCCTTGGCGATGCTGATCACCGCCTTGCCGCTCGACACCACCTGCCCGACATCCACATTGATGGCAGTCACGACACCCGTGACCGCCGCACGCAGGGTTCCATAGTCGGCTTGATTCGTAGCTTCCCCGTACTGGGACTGCGCCACCTGCAGCTGCGCTTTGGCCGCATCCAGGTTAACGCTGTCATGATCGTATTCGGCCTGACTGATGAAGTTCTGTTTCAACAGTGTGGCATCGCGATCGAGCGTTACTTGCGCCTGCGACGCCTGGCTGCGGGCCGCATTCAACTGCGCCTGGGCCGCTTGCCGGTTCAGATCGAGTTGCGCGGGATCCAGTTGCAGCAAGGGTTGGCCGATGACCACGTGCTGGCCGACCTCCACCAGACGCTTCAATACCGTACCGGTGACGCGAAATCCCTGATTACTCTGAAAACGGGCCGTGACAGAGCCCGAATAGGTGGCGCCCACCGACTCGTTTGACTGCCCGACGATCAGGGTTTGAACCGGCCGCACGTCCTCGGCGGTCTGCTGTTTGTGACCGCAGGCCGCGAGGCAGGGCATCAATGCCAACACTATGATTGTTGCGTGCCGCATATATGACCCCCATGAAAACAGCCCAGCCAGTTCAAGTGGCGCAAAGTGCAGCCGGTGGTGCAGTAAGCGGCCGGCCTATCTATTTTGGTGGCGCGTATCCGTTCACCTTATCGAGCCTGGCGACAAAGCGCGCAACCCAGAAATCAATCAGATCATGCAGTTGCGCGGGAGCCGGTTGTTCGCCCCGCGTGACCGTCTTCACGGTCTCGCGACTGTCCACGGTTTCGCCGAGCACTCTTCCGGTCTGGGCATCAACGGCTTCGCTTTCGATGGATACCCGTAAAACATATGGATCCATATCCACCGCCATCCGGCCCAGATTAAACAACGCGGTCAACGGTATGAAATCCCTGGGTTTCAGCGCAGGCTTTACCTCCACCACTCCCACCACCGCGACGCGCAGACGCGCGACGCCCGGGCCGGGCGTGGTCACAACCTGATAATGCCGGCTCAATGCGGCCATCAGACGCTCCTGATAGTAATCCGTGATCTTCATCAGCCGCGCGGGATCCAGCGGCTGGAACTTGTCGCCGGTGTTCACGATGATGACCGGGGCATCAACGATGAACTTGCGGTACTGCTGGAGTTGGACGCCGGGAGCGATGTAGCGCGCATAGTCCGGATCAGATGGATCGGGCTTCAAGACGCTGTAGTCAGACAGAAAACCCGAATAGCCAGGCGGCGTCTCACTGCGTGAGGGCTTGACTTGTTGAGAGGTGCAACCCGCGCACACTGCCACCAATAGACTTACCAGAAAAATCAGGCCGTATTTCTGCACTGCTTTGGTCATAGTACGCT
>JBOIBC010000111.1:0-5124 GCA_050739295.1 Gammaproteobacteria bacterium | reverse complement strand
CTATAAGACTCCGCACACTTGATATTATCTTTGATCCTGGCGACCAAAGCGACCAGAGAGTTTACAGTACCCCACATTGCATACGGACGTCCGCTGGCGTTTCTGTTGATTTGCTCTTCGGCCCTGCGCTGATGACTTCCACCGCCCAGATTTTGCCCTTCGTCTCCATGAAATACAGTCACCTCGATTCCTATGCGGTGCCCATTGATTGTCGCCAACACGTCCGGCTTGTCGTGAGCCTCCAAGGTGAATGCAGAAATGGATAATACCTCAAGCAAGCGCCTGACAAGTTCAATTTCCTCATTCTGTCTCTGGCTCATAATAATATCTTCCTCCCAAGCACCTCGAAACTCAATTACCCTGGATAGATCCCTGGAAAACCAATTCCGGTGTATTCCTGAAGTCCGTAAACCATATTCATGTTCTGAATCGCCTGGCCAGCCATGCCTTTGACCAGATTATCCAGGGCCGCCATGACCACTACGTTGCCGTATTTCTCATGTACAGCAATGTCGCAGAAGTTGCTGCCAGCCACCGCCGCAACGCGCGGCGTATCTTCCACCAGGCGCACGAACGGGGCGTCCTTGTAATAATCCTCGTATTTCTTTCGGAGTGTCTTTGCGTTCAAGCCCAGCGCGGCTGGCGGGTGCAGTTGCACGGTGGCAAAGATGCCGCGCACCAGCGGTGCCGAGTGCGGGACGAAAGCGAGGCTATATCCGGTGGTTTTTTCTGCCCCCAACAGGCGCGTGATCTCGGCCTCGTGCTGGTGATTCATCACCTTGTAGGCACGGAAATCGTTGGCGCGGGTTGGATGGTGGGTGGTCTCGCTGGGTGTTGCGCCGGAGCCGGAAGAACCTGTCGCGGCGCTCACGGCAATGAATCCCAAATCCTTCAATCCCGCGAGCGGCAGCAATGCCAACTGGATCGTCGTGGCGAAACAGCCGGGACTGGCGATGCGCCTCGCGCTCTTGATTTTTTCCTTCTGCCATTCCGGCAGACCATAAACGAAAGTGCCCAGCGCCTGCGGATAGGGATGTGGTTTGCCGTAAGCACGCTCGAATTCCGTGGGTTTGTCAAGACGGAAATCACCGGATAGATCAATGAGCGTGAGGCGTTCAGCGAGCCCATGTTTCGCCCAGGTTTTTTCCAGCATTGACAATTGTTGCGCCAGTTCGAAATGCGGCATGGCAGAGAACACCACAGGTGTTTCCGCTTTGGCAAATGCGCCCCAGTCCGGCTCTGCTTCGAATGTACCATCCACCACGCTGCGTAGATTGGGATGCACTTTCCAGAATGGTTCGCCCGCATGCTTGCGGGACACCGCACGGATACTGTCCACATGAGGATGCTGCGACAATAGCCGCAACAGTTCGCCTCCGCCGTAGCCCGAACCGCCGAGGATATAAACCTGAACCTTCTTCACGGATGCCGGACGCCACGCTGCTCCAGCAGCTTGAGCAGATGATCGCCCAGGGCTTTCGCATGCGTGCGCGCATTGATGGCGGTTAACCCTACCTGCTTTTCAACGAAGCGCACGCCAACATGGTTGTCCGTGGCGGGGCCGGTGACCACATCCGCGCGGATACCGTAATCATCTTGCAGATGCTGAATCCCTCCGGCCACACCCACTGGATCGTTGGCGCAGAACGTGAACGCGGCAGTGAGTGCGCACAATTCCGCATCTGCGAGGATCGCCTGCACGCCGTAATCGCCCATGATGCCGTCGCCGGTTTCCGCCACGATGACATCGAAACGGCGCGTGGACAGTTCCGCGAAGATCGTCTTGGCCACCTGCGCTGCGGTATCCGGGCCGGTACAGACGATGCCCGCATCGGTGAAATCCAGCGTCACTTCCGCGCCGTAATCGCGCATGCTCAGGGTATCGCGCATCAACGAAACACCGGTGAGTTTGGCGCCGCCCACCCGGTAGCCCGCTTGCACCAGCCGACGTACGATGGCGCATGCGGCGGCGGTCTTGCCGGCGTTCATGCAGGTGCCTGCCACATAGATCACTTTGCAATCAGGTGCGTGGCCGTTGGATTTGAGCGCGCCCATACGGATATTCGCGGGTTCGCCCTGGCGTGACTGGAATTCCGGATATACCAGCACCTGGCCCAGCACCTCAAACTCGAACGGCGGACCCACGTCCGGATTGTGTGAGACACATTCGCCGATCACGCCGCCCATATTCAATATGTTCAGTTTCTGGCCTTGTGTGACGCTTTTCGGTAACACGCCCTCATAGCCGTGCAGCGCATTGCGATGGCCCAGCGCACCCACGATGATATCGTCGCCGTGCAGCACGTTCATGCGCCCATAAACATCTTCAAGCTGGTTGTAAGCGGACTTGTCGCCGAGGATGCGGCCCGCCAGCACTGCACCATGTTCCGCGCGAACATCGGATGAAAGCGTGAGGCTGCGATCCAGTTTCAGGTTGCGGGTTACGGAAGCAATCTTATCTGCGTTGATCCTCATTTAGATTCCCCCGCCTGCAAAGCGAGTATCTGCTGAACGCCATAAAGTTTGGCAAAGCCCGCAGCTTCTTCGCTACTCCACAACTTGTTGGCTTCACCGTAGCTGGCGACTTTCGCATCCATTAGCGAATAGGGTGAACGTATACCCTCCACATAAAAGCTGCGTGGATGGAGTGTGAGTTTCACATCACCCGTGACGTGTTTCCGGCTCGATTCCAGGAACGCTTCCAGATCTCGTGCCAGCGGATCGAAGAAATGACCCTCGTGCAACAACTGGCCGTAGAGATTGCCAAGAGTGTCTTTCCAGAAAAGCTGTTTACCGGTGAGCGTGAGTTTCTCCAGCTCCCGGTGCGCCCCGATGAGCAGATGTGCTGCCGGTGCCTCGAAACCGACGCGACCCTTGATGCCGAGGATGGTATCCCCCAGATGCACTCCACGGCCGATGCCATACATGCGGCCGACACTATTCAGTTCCGCGATAAGCGCCACTGGATCAAGTGACCCACCGTCGATCGCGGTTGGTGTACCGTTTTTGAAACTTAGCGTCAGTGCTTTCGATGAGAGTGCTGCGGCATCGATCTCACCGCCCGGAAATGCAGCTTCCGGCAACACACTCCAGGAATCGAGCGTCTCGCGGCCGCCCACCGAGGTGCCCCACATGCCTTCGTTTACCGAGTAATGCTGAGTCTTAGCAGGAAACTCGAAACCATGTTCCTTTAGGAACTGCATTTCCTGGGCACGGCTCAATGCCAGTGTACGAATGGGCGTGATGAGTTCCATTTCTGGCGCCAAAGCGCGGAACGCCACGTCGAAACGCACCTGGTCGTTGCCAGCGCCAGTGGAACCATGTGCCAGCGCCGTAGCGCCTACCTGCTTCGCAATCGCAACCACTTTGGTCGCCTGCGCCACACGCTCCGCTGATACGCTCAAGGGATAGAGGTTGCCGCGCAGCACATTGCCGTAAATCAAGTAGCGCAGATAGCGGTCGAATAATTCAGCACGCGCATCTACGGTGTGGTGCACCTTGGCGCCCAGCTTCGGCGACAGGCTCTCGATGCGCTGTAATTCTTCCACACTGAAGCCACCGGTATTCACGGTGACGGTAGTGACTTCGTAACCCTGCTCCCGTAAATAAATGACGCAGAAAGAGGTGTCCAGTCCGCCGGAGAATGCCAAAACAACATGTTTTTTCATCTTATTTTCCACTGACCTTTGTGTGCCAGATACTTTCTTCACACCGTTGAATATGCTTGCGGGTTTCGGCTATCCACCGACCCGCTTTCTCCACGTCCGCTTGAATCAAATCCAGACCTAGATTGCCTGCCGCGCCAAGATGCGAGGCAGCAAGCACCTTGCGATCCGGTTTGAATGTGCCATCCTGCAGTTGTTTCGCAACCTGCTGATAAGCATCACGGAATGGCAAGCCCTGCTGCGCAAGCCGGCTGGCTTCATGGGCCGCGTACAGCTCGTCAGTACATGCTTCGCGTGCGTGTGTGGCATTAACCCGCAATCCTGGAATCAGGTGTATGAGCACATCCAGCAAACTTTGAGTCGTATCCACCGCTGCAAACAGCGGCTTCTTCAACAGCTGGAGATCACGGTGATAACTGGATGGCAAGCCGCCGGCCAACTCCTGCAGCATCGCGGCATGGCCGCGCAATTCACGGCAGCGGGCACGTGCCAGTTCCACCACATCCGGGTTGCGCTTCTGGGGCATGATGGATGAACCGGTAGTAAAAGCATCGGGCAGGCCCAAGTATCCGAATTCGGGCATGGAATACAAAGCCACGTCCCAGAGAAACTTCTCCAGCACCAGGCCGATGGACGCAAGTTCATTCACCAGCGCCAGCTCGTGACGCCCGCGGGAGTTCATCACATCGGCCGGGCTGATCTGGACGCCGGCAAAACCCAGTAGTTTTGCGGAGTATTCCCGGTCCAGCGGCAAGGGCACGCCGAATCCAGCGGCAGCGCCCAAAGGACAGCGATCCAAGCGTGCATACACAGCCTGCAAGGCTTGGAGTTCTTCCCCGAGCCCGGCCGCAAATGCGCCCGCCCATAATCCAAAACTCGAAGGCATGGCGCGGCGCAAGTGTGTGTAACCCGGCAGTACAGAATCAGCGTGATCTTTGGCGAATTTGATGAAGGCGTTGGCAAGCTCTGCGGTCTGCGCGGCGACACCCAGCAACACATCACGCATATATAAGCGCAGCGCCAGGATCACCTGATCGTTGCGTGAACGGCCCAGATGGATGCATTTGCCCGCTTCTCCCAGCGCCTCGGTTAACAGCATCTCGATGGCAGTATGGCAATCTTCCTGTTCCGACGTGATATGGATTTCGCCATGCTGGGCGCGAGTTGCGATGGCAGCAAGCCGTTCCACAAGCGCCTGCGCGTCTTTTACCGGTAACAGCCCCACGTGTGCAAGCATGCGCGCATGCGCTGCGCTCCCCAGCGCGTCGAATGACAGCAGCCGTTTATCCAATTCGGGATCATCACCCACCGTGAAGCGATGGATCGCTTCGTTCAACGGCAGACCTTTAGCCCAAAGCTGTGGAGCGCCCTTGCTGTCGTTCACGCGGCCTGCTCTTTGGTGTGGGTATCCCGCGCCACGATCATGGTGCCGCTGCCCTGGTTGGTGAACACCTCCGTG
>JBOIBC010000110.1:0-5139 GCA_050739295.1 Gammaproteobacteria bacterium | reverse complement strand
GCGCGGCACCAGGTGCAGGTGCAGCTCCGGCACGAACAGGAACAGCAGCGCCAGCACGATGAACAACAGCAATTGGATCTGATAAATGTGGACCCAGGAAAGCGGGGTGGATAGCAAATATAAAATCCCAGGCAGGATGAGCGCTGCGATCGCCGCCCACATAAGTGGCAGGAATATGTAGTGGTCGCTGATGCGCGCCACCACCGCCACGAATTCACCGCTGGTGTTCTTCTCCGCCGCGTGAATCGCAGCTGTAATGCGGGCCCTGTCTGTGTCGGAAAATTTGATCATGTCGGTTCACTCATAAAAACGCCCCCTCATCCTGCTTCTCCCCAAGGGGAGAAGGGACAAAGTCTGAGAAGTTATTTTTACCACCCGCCGGATGCGCCGCCGCCGCCGAAAGACCCACCACCACCTGAAAATCCGCCGAAGCCGCCACCGCCGCCAAAACCACCGCCTCCCATTCCACCGCCCAACATTCCCAGCGCCAACCAGCCGAGCCAGCCCATGCCACCGCTGGGTCTGCCCGGACCACCGCGACCACCCTTGGAAAAGATCGCACGGATCAGCGGTACAAGCGCGAACGCAATGATCAGGAGCATGAGGAAGCCGGTACCGGAGCGGTTGCGCACTTTCGACTGCTGCACAGCCTGTTGTCGATCGCCCAATACGGTGAGTATGGCTTGAGTCCCAGCAACGATGCCGCCAGCAAAATCACCTTGCTTGAATCGCGGCGTGATGATGTTGTGGATGATCTCGAAACTCTGGGCGTCGGTGAGCGTGCCCTCCAAACCATAGCCGACTTCGATGCGCATCTGTTTCTCGCCCGCATCCACGATCAGCAGTGCGCCATTGTTTTTGCCTTTCTGGCCGATGTCCCAATGGCGCCCGAGCTGGTAGCCGTACATGTCAATTGGGTAGCCATTGAGCGTCGGCAACGTCACTACTACCAGTTGCGTGCCGGAATGACGGGCATATGCCGCAAGCTGCTGCGATAGTGAATCAAACGTGTTTGCGGGCAGCAGATGTGCGGTATCCACCACCGGACCGGAGAGTGCCGGGAATGGCGGCATACCGGCGTCGAGCGCATCACCTGCGGCAAATGCAGATGCCGCGGCAAACAGCAGCAACGCGGCCAGGAAGCCGGTGAGGTATTTCACGGTGTGCCGGAAAAGTTGACCTTCGGGGTCTGCATCGCCTGTTCGGTGATGGTGAAGTTCTGCACGGGCTGATAACTGCCGTAGAACATCGAGTGGTACCAGCGGCCCGGAATCGTGGTGAGTTCCGTATCGTATTGCTGTACCGCCAGAATGTAGTCGCGGCGCGCGACCGCAATACGGTTTTCGGTGCCTTCAATTTGTGACTGCAACACCAGATAATTCTGGTTGGCTTTCAGATCGGGATAATTCTCCGTGACAGAGATCAGCCGTGACAAGGCGCCACCCAGAGTTGCTTGATTCTGTTCAAATTCCTTGAACGCCTTGGGATTGGTGAGGATGTCCGCGGGAATCTGTGTCTGCGTGACCTTGGCGCGCGCATTGGTAACAGCCTCCAGTACATCAGACTCGTGTTCTGCCGAACCTTTGACCGTCGCCACCAGGTTCGGAATGAGATCGGTACGCCGCTGATACTCGTTCAGCACTTGGCTCCAGGCCGCAGTTACCTGCTGTTTGTAGGCAGGGATGTTGTTAATGCCACAGCCGGAGAGCAGCAACACGGTGCTGAAAACGGCGGCCAAGGCCACTGATTTCTGGACGGTACGTGGGTCTGACATGTCTTCTTCCTGAATGGGGGATTGGGGGTCGGCGCAATGATAACACCGGCCCTGGATCAGCCATGTCGAATGGCTGATGACGGGACGCAGGTAAGCTAATATGGTCAATAAAGGGGTTTTCAACAGGTTCGATAACGGTAAACACAAAAGGCAAAGAAGATGGCCCGGCAAAAACGTATCGTGATCCTAGTGCACGGCTGGAGCGTGCGCAATACCGACACGTACGGTGGCCTGCCGGAGCGGTTGAAGCTGGAGGCGCGTCGTTCACCCGATCTCGACATTGATGTCCGGAATATCTGGTTATCAGAATACATCAGCTTCCACAACGAAGTCACCATCCCCGACATCGCCCGCGCATTTCAAGCGGCGCTGGAGCGGGAAGTGGGTGACGCCCTGAAGCAGGGCCGGCAGATTGCCTGCATTACCCATTCCACCGGTGCCCCGGTCATCCGTGCCTGGCTGCATCATTTCTATATAAGCTCCGGCAAAAAGAATCCGCCCCTGAGCCACCTCATCATGCTGGCGCCGGCCAATTTTGGTTCTGCGCTGGTGCAACTGGGCCTCTCCAAACTCTCGCGTCTCAAGGCTTGGTTTGAGGGCGTGGACGTGGGTACTGGCGTACTGGATTGGATAGAGCTTGGCAGTCCACAGAGCCTGACGATAAACATGGATTGGTTAAAGCAAGGTGCGGCGTATATCGGTCCAAAGGGTCTCTTTCCGTTCGTGCTCACGGGAGAATCCCACGATCCGAAACTTTACGATTTCGTCAACAGTTACACCGCGGAAATCGGTTCTGATGGTGTGATTCGCGTCGCGGCAGCAAACCTGAATTACACCTATGTGCGCCTCACACAGATGGTTCCGGTTGCAGACAAGAAAGCCAAACTCGGGTTCAGCGCGCCTTTATTGCAAGCCGATCCGCCGGAAATCTCGCCGGCCGTACCCATGGCGGTGATCCCTGGCGTGTGTCATTCCGATGTGCGCATGGGCATCATGCGCAGCATTCCCGCCGAAGCCGCGCCCAATGCCACTGTCACCGCCATCTTGCAATGCCTGCGCGTAACCACTCTCAAAAAGTACGCCGCCTTGTTCGATAGCTTCCGCGTACAAACCGCCGAAGTACAACAACAGGAACGCGTGGAAGACCGCAGCGATCTCGGCCCCTTCGATCATCAGGTGATCGTGGACCCCTGTTCCATGCTGATATTCCGCGCGCGTGACGACCAGGGAAACACGCTCAAGGATTTCGACATCATTCTCACCGCCGGAAAGGACAACAACCCAAATGGTCTGCCGCCAGGATTTTTCATTGATCGGCAGCGCAATCATATCGAGCCCGGCACCGTCACGTATTACATCAACTACGCACGCATGATGGGCAGTTCGGCTGTAACCTACAAAGGAAAACAACTGCGTCCGGCCTTGCAAGCCTGCGACTGTCTCGGTTTACACGTGATCCCATACCCCCAAGACGGTTTCGTGCTGTATCAACCGGCTACGCTCACGGCTTCGGCGGAAAATCTCAGAAACTTCATTAAGCCGAATCAGACCACGATCGTCGATATCGTCATGCAGCGCATCGTGCGTGAAGGCGTGTATCGTCTGACACGCGAAGCCTCGCCGGTGGATTTCACCAAACAGCCACCGGGAATGCCCATTACCTGATAACTGGAGCAACTTATATGGTCAGACATCCGATTATTTTCGCAGCTGTGCTATCACTCGCTACATTCATTCAGGCATCCACCAGTCTAGCGGCGCTGCCTTTGACCGAGTCTGTGGAACTCGATGGGCACGGCTTCACGGTTGAACTCGCAACCACCGACGCGACGCGTGAACGCGGCCTCATGTTCCGCACGCATATGGCGGCAGATCACGGCATGCTGTTCGTGTTTCCCAATGCTGAGCCGCGAATATTCTGGATGAAAAATACGTTGATACCGCTGGATATCCTATTCTTCGACGCACAGCGCCGGCTTATCAACGTGTCGGCGGACACCCCACCCTGCAAGGTGGACCCCTGTCCTACCTATCCCAGCACGGCGCCGGCAAAATACGTATTGGAGCTCAACGCCGGGATTGCCGGAAAACTGGGGGCAAAAGCCGGAGACGAGCTCAAGATTCCTTGATCCCGGGTTTTCCCACAGCAGTCTTTCTTGCCAGCAAAATGCCAAGGAGCGGGCGCAGCAGCATATAAATAAGTATGGCGGTGATTCCACCCAGAATCAGCCAAGCCACCAGTCCGTGCAGGGTGTATCCCCACAACATATTCAAGGTGTGCCAGAAATTTTCATGTAACAGCGCGGTCAGTTGTGAAAATGAGAACGGCAATGGCGGCTGACGAAATAGCCATTGGCCTGCCTGGATGAATGGAATCAGAAGCAACAATTGAAATGGGTACACCAGGTAATTCACCACCTGGATCAGCGGCAGATTCATGCGCAACGCCAGTGCCGCGATGGCGCACAGGATTGTGGTGGTGCCGAGTACCGGCGTCACGCCAAGCATCACACCCAAAGCCACGGTCAGCGCGATTTTATGCGGTGTGATGCCTTCGCCCAGCAGCGCGGTGATCAGCCGTACCAGCTTGTGGTTCCGTATTTTCATGTATCCACGATCAGGACTGACAATTCCACAGGATAGCTGGTCTGCATGATATTATGGTGTTGTCATACCGCGGGAACCCGCGGTTTTTTCCATTAGGCGGTTATGAAAGCGCTCTCGATTCACGCACTCAGCAAGACTTACAAGAACGGCGTCGTAGCCCTCAAGGGCATCGATTTTGAGGTCGCCGAAGGCGAGTTCACTGCACTACTCGGTCCCAATGGCGCTGGCAAGACCACCACTATCGGCATCGTCACTTCGCTGGTCAACAAGACCTCCGGCTCGGTACAGGTTTTCGATTACAACATTGACACCGACATGGACCGGGCCAAGTCCTGCATCGGTCTGGTGCCTCAGGAAATCAATTTCAACCAGTTCGAGAAACCCTACGACATCGTGGTAAACCAAGCCGGCTTTTACGGCATTCCGCGCCGGCTCGCCCGGCAGCGCGCAGAAAAATATCTGAAGCAGCTTGCACTGTGGGACAAGCGTGACGGCATTTCCCGCAATCTTTCCGGCGGCATGAAGCGCCGGCTCATGATCGCCCGCGCGCTGGTGCACGAACCGAAGCTCCTGATCCTCGATGAACCCACCGCCGGCGTGGACATCGAAATCCGCCGCTCCATGTGGGACTTCCTCAGAAAGATCAACAAGGAAGGCATCACCATTATCCTCACCACGCATTACCTGGAGGAAGCCGAGAACCTGTGCCGGCGCGTCGCCATCATTGACCACGGCGAGATCATCATCCAGGGCCGCAC
>JBOIBC010000109.1:0-5143 GCA_050739295.1 Gammaproteobacteria bacterium | reverse complement strand
CAAAAACACATATTTATTTTAAAATAAGAACGACAAAAGCGGGAGATTTTGGCGTTCGGCCTGCAACGCGCAGGTTATACAGTCACCGAGACGGACCAGTGTGCCGTTGCGCGCGCCGCCATCGCCGATCACCTGCCAGACCTGCTGCTGCTGGACTGGATGCTGCCGGACATGAGCGGGCTGGAGTTCGCCCGTGCACTGCGGCGCGACGACATCACCCGCGAGTTGCCGATCATCATGCTGACGGCACGCGCTGCCGAGGATGACAAGGTGACGGGATTGCAGAGCGGCGCGGACGATTACATCACCAAACCGTTCTCGGCACGCGAACTGGCGGCACGCATCGAGGCATTATTGCGCCGTACGGGTGATCACGACGAACGCCTGGCGGCCGGCGCCATCGAGATGAACACCGTCAGTCATCGGGTGGTCATCCAGAGTACAGAAATCGCGCTTGGACCCACGGAATATAGATTGCTCAAGTTTTTCATGACGCATCCAGAACGTGTTTTCAGCCGCAGCCAGCTCCTGGACCGGGTGTGGAGCGGAGTGTACGTGGAAGAACGTACCGTGGATGTGCACATTCGCCGTCTGCGGCGTGTGCTGGAAGAACACGGCTGCGAGCATTACGTGGAAACCGTACGCGGCGCCGGTTATCGCTTTTCGCCACAGACACGGGAAACCGGCGAATGAACCGCGGCTGGCCGCTCGAAATCCTGTGCTTGGCAGCCCTGCTGATCGTGGCGCTGATCGTGGGTTGGGTCGCCGGCCAGGTGGGTATCTGGTTGTTCGTCGCGGTTTCCCTGTACCTCGCCTGGCATATCGTCAATCTGTACCGGCTGGAACGCTGGCTGAGCCGCAGCCGCCGCTTCAATGTGCCCAGGGTCTGGGGTGTGTGGGGCGAGATTTTCGATCACTTTTATCAACTGCGGCGGCGCGAGCGCGAACGCAAACGGAACCTGGCCAGGTTACTGCGCGAGATTCGCGACACCTCCGTAGCCATGCCGGACGGCATCGTGATTCTGGACAAGGTCGGCGAAATCCGCTGGTTGAACGCAGCGGCAGGCCGCCTGTTGCATCTGCGTGTGCCCCAGGACATCGGTCAGCGCTTGCCAAACCTGATGCGGCATCCGGATTTTATCCGTTACCTGAATGGCAAGGATCATGATGAGCCGGTATCCCTGGCCTCGCCGTTTTCGCGCAACCAGCATCTCACTTTACGCATCGTGCCATACGGCGGAAATCAGCGGCTGGTTCTGGTGCGCGATAGCACGCGCCTGCACCGTCTTGAGGAAATGCGCCGTGAGTTCGTGGCAAATGCCTCTCACGAACTGCGCTCACCCCTGACCGTGATGAGCGGCTACGTGGAAGCCATGCGCGACGATCCGCAGTTGCGCAAGACCTGGGGGAAACCATTGGACGCAATGCATCATCAGACCGCGCGTATGACCGCCATCGTGAGCGATTTGCTCGAGCTTTCGCGCCTGGAAACTGAACCACGCGAAGCGCCGTACGCACCGGTGAACGTGCCGGCGCTGATCGGGCGCATCCGCGAGGAAGCTCTGTCCATGGGACTTGGCCCGTCCGATATTGCCCTGAATGTGGATAGTACATTGCAGTTATTGGGCACCGAGCGCGAGATTTACAGCGCCTTTTCCAATCTGGTGTTCAATGCCATGAAATATACACCGGCGGATGGCAAGGTAACCATCACTTGGGCACAGCAGGATGAAGCTGCCTGTTTCACCGTAGCCGATACCGGCATCGGCATCCCGGCGGCGCATCTTCCGCACCTTACCGAACGCTTTTACCGGGTGGACAAATCCCGCCAGCGTGACAGCGGTGGCACGGGGCTTGGGCTCGCCATCGTCAAGCACGTCCTGCAGCATCACGGCGCGGTTCTGGATATAGCCAGCGAACCGGGACAGGGCAGCCGCTTTAGTTGCTGCTTTGACACTGAGCGCGTGAGCCGGACAACCAAGCATGACGGTACGACCTGAACCATGCGTTTATATAGCCCCTTGCGTATACTGTTTCAACAGGCGTTCCTGAAGGATTGGTCATGGACAAGTTGAATCTTACCCATCACATTTCCCAGAAATTCAACGAAGAGCTGGAAAGCGTTCGCAACCGCGTGCTCGCCATGGGCGGGCTGGTGGAACAACAGATTGCCGACGCCCTGCGCGCGCTCACGGAAGGCGACAGCGAACTCGGTCGCAGCGTCGAGCAGCAGGATTACAAGGTCAACCAGATGGAAGTGGCCATAGACGAGGAGTGCAGCCAGATTCTCGCACGCCGTCAGCCAGCCGCCAGCGATCTGCGCTTGATTCTCGCCATCATCAAAACCATCACCGACCTCGAACGCATCGGCGACGAGGCGGAAAAAATCGGGCGGCTGGCGGCGCGTCTCGCCGAGACCGAGCGTCCCAGCGACCGCTACCTCGCCTTGCAGCATCTGGGCAGCCATGTGCAGCGCATGGTGCATGAGGCGCTCGACGCCTTCGCGCGCATGGACGCGGAAGCCGCAGTACAGGTGGCGCGCGAGGATGCGCGCGTGGATGATGAGTACGAGGCTCTATCCCGCCAGTCCATTACCTTCATGATGGAAGATCCGCATTCCATCCGCCAGGTGCTGGATGTCATGTGGTCGGCACGCGCCCTGGAGCGCATCGGTGATCACGCCACCAACATCTGCGAGTACGTGGTGTATCTGGTGCAGGGCAAGGATGTGCGGCATGCGGGGTTCGAGGCCATGGAGCGCCAGGTGCACGAACAACATTAACCTGGGATTTTCACTACCTACATTTTTTGAGCCTCCGATTTATTCGTCATACCCGCGAAAGCGGGTATCCAGGTTCTTGATAATTCTGGATTCCCGCTTCTGCGGGAATGACGGAATGGGATCCATGGGAGCTTACTTAGTTACTTTAACCGCGCCGATATTCCGGCGTACTGTGAAAGGAGATGCGGATGTCTGTGCGTCGTTTGGTGAATCTTGTCGGCTTCGTGATCTGCGTACTGCTGATGGCCTACGCTTATTACTCCCAATTCCACGATGACCTGCAACCCTGCGTGCTGTGCATCTTCCAGCGGGTTGCCATGATTATTCTCGGCATCATTTTCCTGATTGCGTTCCTGCACCATCCCAAAGCCATCGGCGCACGCATCTATGGCGTCCTGTTGATTATCGTCGCGGCGGCGGGCAGTGCAGTATCCATCCGCCAGTCTTACCTGCAGCATCTGCCACTTTGGAAACAGCCGCCTTGCGGGCCGGGCTTGAACTATATGTTCAATTCCCTGCCGCTCAACAAGTTCATTGCCAAGGCATTCACCGGCACCGGCGATTGTGCACTGATCACCTGGAAGTTCCTGGGCCTGACCATGCCGGAATGGGTGCTGATCTGGTTCGTGATTTTGGGAGTGGGTGGGCTGATAGTGAACTGGCATTGGGCGAAAGCGGGCGGTACGCGAGAATGATAATCCACAGCAACCTGATGTTTTATTTGATGTGCGGGCTGGGTTGATCCCTTCGGCCGTGCTCAGGACAGGCGCGGCAAACCCTGACTTTCTGGCTTTAGTTTTGCGAGTGCAAAGTGTATTCATGCCGCTTTGTGGCGGCGAGCTTGCGCACCACTATATCGGGAAGCTTGACCGGTTCAAAAATAGACGTGGGGTAGAGATAATCCTCACCCGACTCATCGAGGATGCGTAGCAAGCCGTGCCCTTTGGCCTTCAGATCGGGTTTGACTTCATAGAGCTTACGCGGCTCGAGGGAAGCGCGGTATTCGCCCGGATTGATACAAATCACAAACTGCTTTGCCATGGAGAAAGTATACCTCCATCGAGTAAGTGTTTGATCTTGTGCTCAACCTGCCCTATGCCGTAGGCCTCGTACCAGTGCACTTCTGCGTGAGCCAGAGTGCCGTCAGACAATTCCACTTCAGCTTCAGCCGCTTTCTGTCTCGCAGTGTGTAAGCATAGGGAAATGCCGTGACCTGTCTCTGAGGTTTCCTCTCACCTTGAGGTTTCAAGATCAGTTGGGCATATACATGACCACACCAGACGCTCTGACCTCTTTCCCATCTACGCTGTAACTTACGATTGGTTTTTTGCCCATAATAATAGCGGAGAATACTGAACCTTCTGCAGGTGCATCGAAGTGGCCAAATTCCAATATGATTGGAGCGGCCTGTTGCTGGCCTGGTAAAAATATTGAGCTAATAATGGCTGCTTGTGCGTCATT
The DNA here is from genome assembly GCA_050739295.1 of Gammaproteobacteria bacterium. Taxonomy (GTDB): domain Bacteria; phylum Pseudomonadota; class Gammaproteobacteria; order Natronospirales; family REEB76; genus REEB76. Next base: position 900 of record JBOIBC010000109.1, on the reverse strand, counting down.
AACTACAGCTTTCTTTCGCGAAAGGAGTTGCACGACCGTTGCTGCCCGCAAGAAGTAGCACTTATTTGCAATAGTATAGGGATTATAATTAACAATCGAACCGTCTTCCAAACCCATTTTGCAATATTTTTTTATGATTCGAGCCGTTGGTATGTCTATATTCAATTTATCGTATCTTTCTGCCTCTGTTACCGATACATCTGCATTTTTCCATTTAATCGCCGCTTTCGATTTGTCAACCTCAATATCACTGCAAATATCACCGCAATCTGTTACATAAGGTGCCCACATTTTAATATCATCGTCCGTGAATCCTGATTTCTTCAGTATGAGAATAGCATCCGGCAGCAGCCCGATTTGGTGCCATTTGAAAGCTACGTCTGACGTGTAACCATATTTGATCCATTCTCGTGCCTCTGTAAAGTCAATATCTTTTGCTGCCCACTGAGCAGCATGCGCTGGACTGAGATTGATCGATAGCCAACTCTCAGCTTGTTCGGCCGAGAACCCATTATCTCTCCATTGTGCGGCATCTACAGCAGAAAAGCCCTTGTGTATATAGAAGTATGCGGTCGGCGGTGTAAAATCAAGTTGCTGCCATTTTTTGGCTTGTTCTGGGGTAAGACCATCGCGCTCCCATTCTAAATTGATCTGTTGTTGTTTCTGATCCGCAGCATATTCCTGCTGCAGTGCGGTACATCCAGTAAGGACTGATAGCGCGGATAGAATTATGACTGCGTTTAACAAAACGCTGAGTTGAGTGCGTGCCATACCTCTTCCTCCTATGCACAAAAAAATGTCAATAGTTTCAACACTGTGTCTGAATGATTGGCAAGCATGCGCTACTATACACAAAGTCTAAAGTCTGAACACTTGACCGAGCCAATCCGCGTCGCTCTT
>JBOIBC010000108.1:0-5261 GCA_050739295.1 Gammaproteobacteria bacterium | reverse complement strand
GCCCAGTTCAAGGCCAACGACGCCTCCGCCGATGACACCCAGACGCTTGGGTGTACTTGCAAATTCCAGTGCGCCCCAGGAATCCACGATGTCCTTGCCATCAAACGGTGCGACCTTCAATTCCACCGGCTCGGAACCGGCGGCGAGGATGACATTTTTTGCTTCGAGGATGTCTTTCTTCTTTGCATTGTCAAAATCCGTCACTTCGACCGTGCCATTCTTGAGCAGCCGTCCCGTACCACGTATTCCTGTGACGTTATTGGATTTGAACAGTGCCGCAATACCGCCGGTGAGGCTGCTGACGATCCTGGACTTGCGTGCCTGCATGGCCGCCACATCCATCTGCGGTGTGCCGACCTTGATACCGTGCGCGGCAAATTCGTGCTGCGCCTTGTGGAACATCTCGGAGGATTCCAGCAGCGCCTTCGACGGAATGCAGCCGGCATTGAGGCAGGTGCCGCCGAAGGCGTGCTTGCCGTCCAGGTTTTTCCAATTGTCCACACAGGCGGTCTTGAGGCCGTTCTGGGCCGCGCGGATGGCGGCTACATAACCGGCCGGACCGGCACCGATGACAACGACATCAAATGATTGGCTCATGATTAATTTCCTGTTTCACGAAATAAGGAGATGGCACATGGCAGCACGTTTCCGAAGGTATCTTCAATTATCGTTGCTGGCAAAGCAAAATGACTCGATTCCATTTCCCATCCCCCTTTGAAAAAGGGGGATTGAGGGGGATTTTCAAATCCTCCCCTGCCCTCCTTTTACAAAGGAGGGAGCAAGAAGCTTGTATCACCGCGACACACTTCCTGATACCGGCTTGTTCAGATTTGTAACAGCATTCTGGAAGGATCTTCCAGCTGCTCCTTGAGCGAGACCAGAAACAGCACGGCATCGCGGCCATCCACAATGCGGTGATCATAGGTAATGGCGATGTACATCATGGGCCGCGCGACCACTTGGCCATCTACCACCACGGCACGTTCCTTGATGGTGTGCATGCCGAGGATGCCGCTTTGGGGAGGATTGAGAATCGGTGTGGAGTACAGTGAACCGAATACGCCGCCATTGGTGATGGTGAAGGTGCCGCCGGTGAGTTCCTCCAGCGTGATCTTGCCGTCGCGCGCGCGCGCCGCCATGTCGGCCAGGGTCTTCTCGATCTCCGCAAAACTCATCTGGTCGGCGTCGCGCAGCACCGGCGTCACCAGCCCACGGGGCGTGGACACCGCCACGCTGATGTCCCAGTAATCGTGATAGATGATGTCGTTGCCTTCCACCGAGGCATTTACCACCGGATATTTCTTCAAAGCCTCCACCACCGCTTTCACGAAGAACGACATGAAGCCGAGCTTCACGCCCTGTTCTTTCTCGAACTTGTCCTTGTACCGGCTGCGCAGTTGCATCACCTTGCTCAAATCCACTTCATTGAAAGACGTGAGCATCACGGTGTTGGCCTGAGATTCACTCAGGCGTTCGGCGATGCGCGCGCGCATGCGCGTCATGGGCACGCGCCGCTCTTCGCGGCTGCCGGAAGCTGCGCGCGCCACGGTGGGCGCCGGTTTGCCGGCCGGCACAGTAATGGATGCCGTCGTGGGAGCGGGTGCTGAACTCTTGTTTAGGTACTCCAGCACGTCGCCCTTGGTGAGCCGGCCATCGGGACCGCTAGCCTTGATCTTCGCAGGATCCAGTTGATGCTCTTCCACCAGCCGGCGTACCGAAGGACTCAAGGGTAAATCGCGGTTCGCGGCTGCGGGACTCGCAGGCACGGCCGGAGTGGCGGCGGCTGGTGCAGGCGCCGATGCGGTTGCAGCGGGCTTCGCGCCGGGAGCGGCTGCGGGTTTTTCGGCAGCGGCGCCTTCTTCCAGAATGGCAATCACCTGACCGGCGGTGACCGTGGTGCCGCCCTGAATGCGGATTTCCTTGAGCACACCGTCGGCGGGCGCTGGGCATTCCAGCACCACCTTGTCGGTTTCGATATCCACCAGGTTTTCATCGCGTTTCACCGCGTCGCCGGCTTTCTTGTGCCAACTGATGAGCGTGGCATCCTGGATGGATTCGGGTAACTGTGGAACCTTGATTTCGATGCTCATGCCTTCTCCGAAACGGTTTTAGTCTTGATGTTCTCGTGAACAGGGGCCACGACCGGTGACACACCTTTCGCAAAAGCCTCCTGAATCAGAGCGTTCTGTTGCTGCTTGTGCAATTGCGCGTAACCCACTGCCGGCGAGGCAGATGCCTCACGCCCCACATAACGCAGCTTGTGTTTGGCGGTCAGTGGTTCCTGCAGGCGATGACGGATCTCATACCAGGCGCCCTGGTTCTGCGGCTCTTCCTGGCACCACACGATATCGAATGCATTCGTGTAGAACTTGATAATCTCTGCATATTCATCGTGCGGGAACGGATACAGCTGCTCAAGCCGCACCAGTGCGATGTCATCAATCTTCGCAGCACGCCGCGCTTCCAGCAGATCGTAATACACCTTGCCGGCACAGAACACCACACGCTTGACCTTGGCCGGATGTAAACCGTCAATTTCAGGGATTACCACATGAAAACGGCCGTGTGTAACATCCGCCAGCGGCGACACCGACAGCTTGTGGCGCAACAGGCTTTTGGGCGACATGACCATCAGTGGCTTTCGATAAGGCCGCAGGACCTGACGGCGCAGCAAGTGGAACAGTTGCGCCGGTGTGGTCGGCACACAGACCTGCATGTTGTGCTCCGCGCATAATTGCAGATAGCGCTCAAGACGTGCCGAGGAATGTTCGGGGCCGGCGCCTTCATAGCCATGGGGCAGGAACAGCACCAGTCCACACAACCGCCCCCATTTGGCTTCACCGGCGGAGATGAACTGGTCAATCACCACTTGTGCGCTATTGGCGAAGTCACCGTACTGTGCCTCCCAGATTACCAAAGCCTCCGGCTCAGCGGTGCTGTAGCCGTATTCAAAACCCATCACGCCCGCTTCCGAGAGCAGCGAATCCACAACCGTGAAGGTCTTCTGATCCGTGGCGACATGCTCGAGCGGAATATATGTGGCTCCGTCTTTCTGGTTGTGCAGCACCACATGCCTGTGAAAAAAAGTGCCGCGGGCGGTATCCTGACCAGTAAGGCGCACCGGATACCCCTCAGTGACCAGGCTCGCGTAGGTCAGAATCTCGGCGAAGCCCCAGTCCATCGGGATCTCGCCGGCCGCCATCTTGCGTCGCGTGGCGTAGATGCGCGCCACGGTGGGATGCAAGGTAATATCCGCCGGCACGCGATTCATGGCATCGGTCAGGAATTTGAGCTGATTCTCTGGCAGACGGGTATCCACGGTCTCGTGCCAATGGTGCTGCTGATAGCGACCCCAATCCACGGTGTATTGGTTCGGCACGTGGGCGGTGATGCCCGGCGCGACCGGTTTGCCGGTGTCCAGATGATCGCGGTATTCCTCGGTCCTGGCCTTGAGCGCAGCGTCGTCCACCAGACTCTGTTTTTGCAGAGCCTGTTCGTAGAGCGTCAGCGTAGTGGGATGCTTGCGAATATTCTGGTACATGATGGGCTGCGTGGCAGCGGGTTCATCGGCTTCGTTATGGCCATGACGGCGGTAGCACACCAGATCAACAAATACATCCTTGTGGAAGGTTTGACGGTATTCAAGCGCCAGGCGCGTGGCGAAAATCGTGGCTTCCGGGTCGTCGCCATTCACATGAAACACCGGCGCTTCCAGCATTTTGGCCAGATCGGTGCAATACGGCGTGGAACGCGCGTCGCGCGGGTTGCTGATGGTGAAACCGATTTGGTTGTTGAGCACGATATGCACTGTGCCACCCACATAGAAACCGCGTGCCTGCGAAAGTTGCAGTGTCTCCATGGCGATACCTTGACCGGTCAAGGAAGCATCGCCGTGAATCAGTATTGGCAATACAGCTTCGCCATCCACGTCGCCGCGCCGGTCCTGACGTGCGCGCACCGAGCCTTCTACCACCGGGTTCACGATCTCCAGATGCGAGGGATTGAACGCCAGCGCCACATGTACGGTTCCATTGGCCGTCTTCACGTCGGACGAAAACCCCAGGTGGTATTTCACGTCACCGGAGCCTTCATCGGTCTTGGGATCGTATGCACCCTCGAATTCCAGAAACAGTTCCTGTGGCGACTTGCCCAACACATTGATGAGCACGTTGAGACGACCGCGGTGCGCCATGCCGATGACCACTTCGCGTACGCCCAGACGACTGCCCTGCGTCACCAGCTCGTGCAGCATGGCTATCAGGGATTCGCCGCCTTCGATGGAAAAGCGCTTCTGGCCCACGTAGCGGGTGTGGAGATATTTCTCCATACCTTCGGCGGCAATGAGCGAGCCGAGGATATTCAGCTTCTCCGTATTCTCGAGTTTTATGTGCGCACGTGTGGTCTCGATCTTCTGCCTGATCCATTGACGCTCCGCGCCGTTGGACACGTGCATGAACTCGAAGCCGAGTGTGCCGCAATACGTGTCCTGCAGCATGGACCAGATGTCCTTGAGCGTCATACGGTCCGGGCCGGTGAGCGATACCGTGCTGAAAACGGTATTCATGTCCGCATCGCTCAGACCGTGGAATGCCAGTTCCAGATCCGGCACGTCTGGTGGCACGTACAGGCCGAGAGGATCCAGCTTCGCGTGCAGATGGCCGCGGCCTCGATAAGATTCGATCAGCTTGATGACGGCGGCCTGTTTCTGGGCCGCCTCAGGATGCAACCCAGAGTCGCCCGGCTGCACCGCCACACGATGTACCTTGGCACGAGCCAGCAGCTCCTGCTCGACGGGACCACGGGGTATCTCCCGGGGACCAGTCGTCGCCGCCTGAAACCCACGGAAGTACTCCGCCCAAGCCGCTGGCACCGACGCGGGATCCGCGAGGTATTGTTCGTAGAGGGCTTCGACGTAATCGGCATTACCACCGGAAAACGGTGTGGTCTGATAACGCTGTTGATAGGGTGCGCTCATTTTCACCAACAAATTACCGGGAAATCCGCCGATAGCTCACTTGAAAGTGTGTGAATAATTACAACGAAATCATGAGGTAGTAGGGCTATTTTGCACAAAACCACAGCCTATTCCATTGCATGCTAGTTTAGCCCAATCCTGCTAAAGAGGAAAACAATGACGTACTCCGGAACTTTTATAAAGCGTGTCAAGAGGGAGGCTAGGTTTAATCTTGAGGGTCTTGCGAGCCTGATATCGCGACTATTCCACCTTCTGGCCCGGAAAGCCAGGGGCACTCCACCCCCAC
>JBOIBC010000107.1:0-5301 GCA_050739295.1 Gammaproteobacteria bacterium | reverse complement strand
GTTGTGCGTGGTGGAGACTCCTGCGGACGTTTATGCCATTGATACGGCGACCGGGTTTCGAGGGAAATATTTCGTGCTCATGGGCCATCTTTCGCCCCTGGACGGCATCGGTCCCGAGGAACTGGGCTTGCAGCAACTGGAAGCACGCCTGGCTGAGGGCGGCATCACCGAATTGATACTTGCCACCAACCCTACCGTAGAAGGCGAGGCCACGGCGCACTACGTGGCGGAACTGGCGCGCGCACGTGGCATCCGCGCCACGCGCATCGCGCATGGCGTGCCGCTGGGCGGTGAACTGGAATTTGTGGACGGCGGCACGCTGTCACATGCATTCAGTGGCCGGCAGGACGTATAGTGATCAAGCACGATTGGCGCTAGATAAATATGGGTGCTTCACTATGAAGTTGAAAGAAATATTTTATGGATTGGGCCTGAAACCGGCTACGCGGGAATATACCTTCGATATTAAAAAGTTCAACTTGGAAAAGGAAGGTGAAATAGACTTTGCTGTCTGGCGACATCCATCGGAGAAACCAAAGAATTTTACACAAGCCGGTGTAGATGCACTTCGTAGTTTCTTGTCAAAGGGCGATTTTGCTGTTGATATTGGCGCGCATACGGGAGACTCGACACTCCCAATTGCACTTGCTGTCGGCCCCACTGGCGGGGTTTTGGCGCTGGAACCGAATCCTCATGTGTACAAAGTACTTTTGGCGAATACCGGTCTCAACAAGACAAAGTCTCAGATTTATCCACTGATGTTTGCTGCCATGCCAGAGGATGGGGAATATGAGTTTGAATATTCCGATTCTGGGTTTTGTAACGGAGGGCTGCATAAGGATATAAGTACATGGAAACATGCGCATTTCTTCCGACTCCGGGTACAGGGACGAAATTTGGTTGCCTACATCAAACGTGAATTGCCTGGAATATTCCCGAAAATTCGTTACGTGAAGATCGACACTGAGGGATTTGATCCAGATGTGGCGGAATCTATTCTTGAGTTACTCGAGAAGAACAGACCATTCATCAAGACAGAAATCTACAAACACCTGCCGGCAGAACGACGCATCACCTACTATCGCCGGTTAAGGAGTCTTGGTTATACTGTACACCGCTGGCAGAATGACGAAGATTATTGTGGCCAGATATTATCTGACAAGGACATGACACGGTGGATTCATTTTGACGTATTTGCGGTGCCTGAACGTTCAGCCGCGAGCGAGAGCACATGATTGAGTGCCTGTTCTGCAAAATGGTGCGGGGCGAGATCAAGCCTGACGTAGTGATGGAGACGGATGACCTGATTGCGTTCCGCGACATCAATCCCCAGGCACCCGTTCACATTCTGGTGGTGTCACGCAAACATATCGGTACACTCAATGATCTTACTCCCACCGATGCACCACTCATGGGCAAGCTGGTGTTGGCCGCGCGCGAGATTGCACAGATGGAAGGAATTGCCGAATCAGGTTACCGACTGGTGATGAATTGCAACAAGGGTGCCGGCCAGACCGTGTTCCATATCCATCTGCATTTGTTGGGTGGGCGCATGATGACCTGGCCGCCGGGTTGATTGCTCGATCCTTAGCGTTTAATGCGGCTTTTTCATTGATCTGATGAGTTGCACCTTACGTTCTATGTGGACGAACGCGGCATGTTCGCAAGTGCCTTCAGCCGCGTGATGCGCGTCAGTGCCGGCGGGTGGGAGTCGTGAAAAGCCGAATGCAGCGGATCGGGTGTGAGTGTGGTGGCGTTGTCCCGGTAAAGTTTCACCAGCGCGCGAATCAACGCGGCGGCATCCGTCTTGCGGCTGGCGTAGGCATCCGCCTGGAATTCATGGCGGCGCGACCAGGCGGAGCTCAAAGGTTCCAGCAGGAACAGGAACGGCGGCGCCAAGATCGTGAACAGCAGCAAGGCCATGTACGCCGATGGCTGTGCTACACCCAGACCGTGATAGAACCAGTCGCTGGCTGCGAGCCACCCGAGAATTGCGAGACCCGCGAGGCTTAGTATCGCGGTGACCAGTAATCGCTGGATCACGTGCTTGAGACGGAAATGGCCCAGCTCGTGGGCCAGGACCGCTTCGATTTCTTCCGGCGCCAGTTTGTCCACGAGCGTATCAAAGAAGACAATGCGTTTGTGGCGGCCGAAGCCGGTGAAATAGGCGTTACCGTGAGCCGAGCGGGCCGAGCCGTCCATCACGAATATGCCGCGGCTGGCAAAGCCACAACGTGTCAGTAGGGTTTCGATGCGCAGTTTCAGGTTCACATCCGCCAGCGGTGAAAACTTGTTGAACAGCGGCGCAATCAGTACCGGATACGCCCAGGTGATGGCCAGGCTGAATGCCAACCAGAGTATCCAGACATACAGCCACCACAATTGACCCGCGTGCTCCATGAGAAACAGCGCGGCATACAGCAACGGCACGCCCAGGATCACGGCCAGCAGCAGCATCTTTGCCATGTCCATTACATAGGTTTTTACGGAAGTACGGTTGAAGCCAAAACGCGCCTCGATAACGAAAGTGGAATACACGCCCAGTGGCAATTCGATCAGGACGTTGATCAGGGCATAACTGCCGATTACCAGCACGCCGGTGGTGAGCAGATTGATGTTTGCGTGATGCCAGGCAGTATCCAACAGCGCCAGGCCGCCGCCGACGGTCCACAGCAGCGTCAGCACCAAGTCCAGCGCCGTGCCGATGAGGCTGAAGCGGTTCTTGGTCACGGTGTAATCCGCGGCCTTCCGGTGCGCCGGTAATTCAATACTGGCACTGAATACCTGCGGCACAGTGTCGCGATGCCTGCGTACATGCTGAATCTGGCGCCCCGTCAGCCAGCCGCGGAGCACGGCGGAGACCGCCAGCGCGATGATGAAAACGAGGGTCAAAGCATTCATGTGTAAACCGGAAATAGCGAGGAGCCGCATTGTAAGCGAAGCCAGTCAGGATAGGCAGGCTGTGCTGGTAGCGTTAAACTACCCGCACGCCCTTTTTGAAGGATTCCCATGCCGTTGAATGCGGAAAATTTGGTGTGGCTTGATCTGGAAATGACCGGTTTGGATCCCGAACGCGATTTGATCCTGGAAATTGCCACTCTGGTGACCGACAAGCAGCTCAACATCCTGGGTGAAGGGCCAGTGCTCGCCGTGCATCAGAGCGATGCGGTGCTGGCCGCGATGGGGGAATGGTGTACGCGCCAGCACGGCCAGTCGGGACTGACCCAGCGGGTGCGTGAGAGCACCGTCAGCACGGCCCAGGCAGAACACGCCACGCTCGCCTTCCTGCGCCGGCATCTGCCGCCCAACACCTCGCCCATGTGTGGCAACACCATTTGCCAGGATCGGCGTTTCTTGGCGCGTTACATGCCGGAACTGGAGAAATTTTTCCATTACCGCAATCTGGACGTGAGCACGCTCAAGGAACTGGCTAAACGCTGGGCGCCGGATACGCTGAGGGGATTCATCAAGGAATCCACTCATCTGGCGTTGAATGATATCCGCGATTCCGTGGAGGAACTGAAGTACTACCGTGAACATCTGTTCCGGCCGGAATTTCTCACGCCATAATCGAAATCCATGCGTGACATCCTGACGTTTGACGACATCCGCAGCGCGGCCGCGCGCATTGCGCCGCATGTGCAGCACACACCGGTATTGCGTTGCGCATATCTGGAAGCAGAATTGGGCGCGAAGATATTTTTCAAATGCGAAAACTTTCAGGAGATGGGCGCGTTCAAGATTCGCGGCGCCAGCAATGCCATCTTTTTATTGCCGGATGGGGTGGCGGGAAAAGGTGTGGCGACGCATTCCTCCGGAAACCACGGTGCGGCTGTGGCGTTGGCTGCAAAACGCCGTGGCGTGGCAGCGTGCGTGGTAATGCCGGAGAACGCCAGCGACTTCAAGAAGCACGCCGTTGCGGAATACGGCGCCAAAATCATTTATTGCGAATCCAGCATGCGGGGGCGCGAGACAGCATTGACGGAATACGTTGCACAAACCGGTGCGGCGGTAGTGCATCCCTACAACGATGCGAAGGTCATGGCGGGACAGGGTACTGCGGCGTTGGAATTGCACGAAGATGTGCCGGACCTGCAGGTGATACTGGCGCCGGTGGGCGGCGGCGGCCTGCTGTCCGGCACGGCTGTGACCACGCGTGCGCTGCGGCCGGGCTGCAAGATAATCGGCGTGGAACCCTTGGGCGCCGATGATGCCTGGCGTTCACTCAAGGCTGGTCGCATCGAAGCCCTGGACCATCCGGAGACCATCGCTGACGGTCTGCGCGCCACCATCGGGCCTCTGACCTTTGCCGTCATCCGAACCAAAACGGACGACCTCGTGCGCGTTTCCGAGCAGTCCATCATCAGCGCTATGCGCTATGTATGGGAGCGTATGAAGATCATCATTGAGCCGTCCTCGGCAGTGGTTGTGGCGGCACTGCGGGACGGACTGATTGATGTGAAGGGACTCCAAGTCGGTGTTATCCTCACCGGCGGCAATGTGGACTTGGACCATTTACCCTGGTGAGAGGTCGAGAAATGCGCAGCAGCACTCTTTGGATTCTTGGATTGGCCACAATAATGTTCTGTGCGAACGCATTGGCCGGTCCGCCGAAGACCAAGCAGGTGGATATCCGTGATCTCATGACGGTGACGGAATTCGACCAGGCCGGCCTCAATAAACTTTCGCCTGACGAACTCAAGGCTTTTAACGCATGGCTGAACCGATATCTGGGTTCGCGCACTGAAGCTACATCATCTACAGCAGCAGCACATGCTGCTACGGTATTGGTTGTCGCACCGGCCGCGGTTGCTTCGCCTGCGGCCGCCAACTTCGGTGCCGAGACCATGGCGCCCAAGGAGTCAAGTCAGACGCCGACGCGTATCGAGGCCCGCATCGCGGGTTCATTCACCGGCTGGTCGGGTGATACGGTATTCAAGCTGGAGAACGGGCAGGTATGGCAACAGGCTGCCACCGGGTTTTTCACCGATGTGAACCTGGATCATCCCAAGGTCGTCATCAAGAAACTTGCGTTTGGGTATCTATTGACGCTGCCGGGTCACGGTGAGACCGTTTTCGTGCGCCGCATCAAGTAGCCGTGGACGGGCTGCAGATGGCCCATGAAAGCTTGCTGACCGATCTGCACCTCAGTTTGCGCCCGGGTCGCCGGCAGGATCAAGAGGCACTGCATGCGCTGATCGGCGGCATTCTGGAAAGTTATGGACTGCCAACGGAGGGTATTGCGAAGGACGGCGATCTGAATAATGTCGCCGCATGGTACGGCAGCCGCAACGGCGTATT
>JBOIBC010000106.1:0-5355 GCA_050739295.1 Gammaproteobacteria bacterium | reverse complement strand
CCACAGCGCTGCCTTGTGCAGCGCCCATTCCACCCGGTCGTCCATCTTCACACGCGACAGGCGTTCATACAGCCGTACGCCGAAGGCGATATTCTCATACACCGACATGGGGAAAGGCGTGGGTTTCTGGAACACCATGCCGATCTTGGCACGCAGATAATTCAGGTCCTGATCCCGGTCCAGGATGTTGTGGCCATCCAGCATGACTTCACCGGTGGCGCGCTGATCCGGATACAGGCCATAAATACGATTCAGGGTGCGCAGCAGCGTGGATTTGCCGCAACCGGACGGTCCTATGAACGCAGTGACCTGGCGCTCGGCGATGTTCATGTTGATATCACGCAGCGCCTGGAACTTGCCGTAAAAGAAGTTGAGTTGGCGGATGGACAGCTTGGGTTTTTCAATGACGGTCTTCCGTCCCGGCGCACGCGCTGAGCCTGCCAGAACTTCCGGTGAGATAGCATGCGTGATTGTGGTATCGGTGTCGCCCATACTTATTTCACGAACGAGTTGGCATGGATTAGCGTGCGTGCAATCAGGCTCAGCACCAGGATAGCTAGCGTGATGAGCAACGCCGCGGCCCAGGCCAGATGCTGCCAATTGTCATAGGGACTCATGGCGAACTGGAAGATCATCACCGGCAGATTCGCCATGGGCCGGCTCATGTCGGTGCTCCAGAACTGGTTATTGAGCGCGGTGAACAACAAGGGTGCGGTCTCGCCGCTGATGCGCGCGATCCCCAGCATGATGCCGGTGAGCATGCCGCCCAGCGATGCACGGTACACTACCGTCACCACCACCCGCCACTGGGGCGCGCCCAGGGCCGCGGCTGCTTCGCGCATCTGGTCGGGTACCAGCCGCAGCATGTCCTCGGTGGTGCGCAACACCACCGGCAGCATGATGATGGCCAGTGCCAGACCGCCGGCCCAACCGGAGAAATGACCGAAACGCGCGACCACGATGGCGTAGATGAACACGCCGATGACGATGGACGGCGCGCTCAACAGGATGTCGTTCACGAAACGGATCACCGCGGCGGTGCGTGAATGCCGCCCGAACTCCGCGAGCCAGGTGGCGGCGAGAATGCCGATGGGCGTACCCACCACCACACCCACAAGCGTGATCAGCAGCGAACCCACGATGGCATTCCCCAGACCGCCGGCCGCCACCGGCGGCGGTGTGTTCTGGGTGAACAAGCTGGGTCCGAGCCAGCGCAGCCCGTGACTGAGGAGCGTCCACAACAACCAGCCCAGCCAGAACAGGCCGAAGAGCGTCCCGAGCACCGACATCGCCAGGTTCATGCCATTGACGATGCGGCGGCGCAGATAACGGGCGGAGAATGCCATCAGCTCTTGCTCCCCTCGCGCGCCGCCATACGCAGCAGCAATAGTTTGGCCAGCGCCAACACCACAAAAGTGATCAGAAACAGAATTAGGCCGAGTGCAATGAGCGAGGACGTGTAGGTCTGGCCCACCGCCTCCGAGAACTCGTTGGCGAGCGTCGAAGAAATGGTATTGCCCGGCATGAACAGCGAGGAGCTGATGGTATGACTGTTGCCGATGACGAAAGTGACGGCCATGGTTTCACCCAGCGCACGCCCCAGGCCCAGCATGATGCCGCCTACCACGCCCACGCGCGTGTACGGCAGCACCACGTTCCACACCACTTCCCAGGTGGTGCAGCCGACACCGTACGCGGATTCCTTGAGCACCGTCGGCACAAGATCAAAGACATCACGCATCACCGAGCTGATAAACGGGATCACCATGATGGCGAGGATCAATCCGGCGGTGAACATGCCGATGCCCATGGGCGGGCCCCGGAATAAAACCCCCACCAGCGGCCAGCCGCCGATATGCGCCGTGATCCAGGGTTGCACGTATTCGCCGAACAGCGGCGCAAACACGAATAGTCCCCACATGCCGTAGATGATGCTGGGAATCGCCGCCAGCAGTTCGATAGCCGTGCTCACGGGACGCCGCAGCCACGCCGGCGCCAGTTCCGTAATGAACAGCGCGATGCCGAAACTCACGGGCACCGCGATGATCATGGCGATCAGCGAAGTCACCAGCGTGCCGAAGATGGAGGTGAGCGCCGAGAACCGGTTATGGGCCGGATCCCATTCTGAATTGACGAAGAAATGCCAGCCGAAGTGCCGGAACGCAGGCCACGCCTGCACCAGCAACACCACCAGGATGGCAATCACCAGCGCCAGCACCAGCAATGCCGCTATGCGCGTGATGCCGCGGAACAGCGTGTCGGCCGCGGCACTGCGCCGATGGCGGCCGGATTTTATCCAACTGTCGGTCGGGGACGCGGCGCTGCTCAAAGCCCCAGTTCCTTTTTCCAGTACCGCTCAATGAGACCCACGGTAGGCGCGGGCAGCGGCACATAGTTCAATTGCCGGGCCTGCTCCTGACCGTGGCTCAGAAACCAGCGGCAAAAGGCCAGCACCGCCTGATTGTCCTCCCTGGGGTAATCGGTGCGCATCAATATATAGGTGGTGGCAGTGATGGGCCAGGTATCCGCGCCGGGTTCATCGGTGAGCGTGAGGTTGAAATCCTCCACCTTGGAAAAATTCGCGTGTTGTGCCGCCGCCGCAAAGGCTTCCAAGTTCGGCGTCACGACTTTTCCGTCACGGTTCAGCATCCGTGTCCAGGCCATGTGGGTTTCCTGCGTGAAGGCATATTCCACATAACCGATGCTGCCGCGAATCTGCTTCACGAACGAGGCTACACCAGCGTTGCCCTTGCCACCCACGCCGTTCGGCCAAGACACCGCCGTGTTGACGCCGATTTTTTCGCGCCACACCGTACTTACATTCGACAGATAGTTGGTGAAATTGAACGTGGTGCCGGAGCCGTCCGAGCGGTGTACCGTGATGATGCTCATGTGCGGGAGGGCCACGCCGGGATTGAGCGCGATGATGCGCGGATCATCCCAGTATTGGATGTTCCCCAGATAAATATCCGCCAGTAGGGGGCCACTGAGCGTAATTTCTCCCGGCCTGATGCCGGGGATGTCCACCACCGGCGTGATGCCGATGATGAGCGCGGGGAACTGGATGAGATGGTTGCTGCGCAGCGTTGCGGATGGCAGCGGCATGTCGCTGTTGGCGAAGGCCACGGTCCTGACCCCGATCTGCTGGATGCCGCCGCCGGAGCCGATGGGCTGATAGTTCACCGCCACACCGGTCAGCGCGTGGTACTGCGCTGCCCAGTTGGCCAGCACTGGATAAATCGCCGTGCCCCCTGCCCCGGCAAGCTGGGTCTCCGCCGCGCCGGCCGCGGCCGCCACTGCAGCAAGTGCGGCAATGGCCAACAGTTGGCGGATACGCTGGGTCATACGTCCCCTGGTCCGAAACATCTCCGTGAGTGTAGGGGGCGAATGTGACAGAAATATGACAAGAGGCTGCTCAAAAATGGCTGCGCTCGGCATGAATCGTTGCGCTTCGGCTCAAGTGGACCGAATCCCGACCTTTGCAAGTAGCACTCCGGAGTCGTAAGCTTTGCCGCCGTATCCCCATGGCGGGTCGGCAAAGCCAGTATCCAATCCGGTACGGCCCACTGTTTCCACGGTTCACTCACAAACCCCAGGCTTGAAGGCGGTGAGCAGGGACGCACGACGCCTCCATACCCGTCTGGCAGGAGGTTGGCAATGAAGAACAAGATATCCCATGGTGCGCTCCGTTTACTGGCGTTGGGATGCGCCAGCCTGTTCATTTCACTCCCGGTTGCAGCCAGCGCCGCTGCCGTACCGCCCGCACAGCTTCTGAGCGCGCTTCAATGGCGCAGTATCGGCCCCTATGTGGGCGGGCGTGTAATCGCGGTCACCGGTGTGGCGCAGCAGCCGAACCTGTACTACATGGGCGCCACCGGCGGCGGCGTATGGAAGAGCGCCAACTACGGTGCCACCTGGCAGAACATCTCCGACGGCCAATTCGACAACGCCAACATCGGCGCCATCGCTGTGGCGCCCTCCAATCCCAAAATCATCTATGTCGGCACCGGTGAATCGGATATCCGCAACACCCTGCTGACCGGCGACGGCATGTACAAATCCACCGACGCGGGCAAGACATGGAGCCACATCGGTCTTGCCGACACGCACATCATCAGCCGCATCGTGGTGGATCCGAATAATCCCGACATCGTGTATGTCGCGGCCATGGGCCACGTATTCGCGCCGAATGCCGAGCGCGGCGTGTACAAGAGCACGGATGGCGGCAAGACCTGGAAAAAGATTTTGTACGTGAATGACCAGACCGGCGCCATTGACCTGGTCATGAACCCACGCAATCCGCAGATCATGTATGCCGCCCTGTGGCAGGCATACCGGACACATTGGACATTTTCAAGCGGCGGTCCGGGCAGCGGTATCTATGAATCCACCGACGGCGGCAGCCACTGGAGAAACATCAGCCACAATACCGGCCTGCCCACTGGCATCTTCGGCCGTATCGGACTCGCGATTGCACCCAGCGATCCGAATGTCCTGTACACCATCATTCAGGCCAAGTACCAGGACAAGGACGGCGGCGTGTTCCGCTCCGACAATGCCGGCCAAAGCTGGAAATTGGTCAACAGTGACATGAGCCTGACCCAGCGCGCGTTCTATTACAGCACGTTGTATGTGGACCCCAAGGACCCCAACACCATTTACTTTCCGCAGGTATCGGCCTTGTGGGTTTCCCACGATGGTGGCAAGACTCTCAAGAAGCTGCACACACCCCACGGCGACAACCATGCGCTGTGGATCAACCCGAATCAGCCCAACATCATGATTGAAGGCAATGACGGCGGCGCGACTGTGACACAGGATGACGGATTAACGTGGAGTTCAGTACACAACCAGCCCACAGGCCAGTTCTACCACGTGAATCTCGACGAGCAGTTCCCTTTCCACGTATATGGCGCGCAACAGGATGAAGGCTCAACCGAAGGACCGAGTGCGACCGACGGCGGCGGTATTCCCCTGGATGCCTGGCGCGATGTCTCGGGCGGCGAAAGCACCTGGGTGGTGCCGCAACCGGGCAAGCCGTGGATCACCTATGGCGCCGGTTACTACACGCTGTTCTGGAAAGAGAACCAGAAAACCAACGTGACCCAGAGCGTCAGCCCGTGGCCGGAATACCTGGAAGGCGCGGCCGTCACGGAACTCAAATACCGCTTTGCCTGGATTCATCACCCGATGCTGTTCTCGCCGGGTAATCCGAAGGAATTGCTGATCGCTTCCCAGTACGTGATGAAAAGTCTGGACGACGGCATCACCTGGACGACCATCAGCCCGGACCTGACGCGCAATGACAAGAGCAAGCAGGGCCGGCCGGGCGGGCCCATCAGCGCGGATGTCTCC
>JBOIBC010000105.1:0-5369 GCA_050739295.1 Gammaproteobacteria bacterium | reverse complement strand
GGCATCCCCATACTGGTCCGGCGTGCCGCAACGTGGACAGGTGCCTTTGATGAAGCGGTCAGGCAGGAATATCTTGGCCTGCTCGTCGTAGAACTGACGGATGGTGCGCACCGCGATGTGGCCGGCATCCTTGAGACGCTTATATATAAGTGTTGCCAGCTCGCGGTTTTCCGGGGAATGGGTGGTGTAGTAGTTGTCCACGCCAATGTAGAAGTCTTTGAAATCGCGTTTGTGCTCCACCAGGGTGCTCGCCACCAATTCCTCTGGTGTGATACCCAACTCGTGGGCCTTGAGCATGATGGGCGTGCCGTGGGCGTCGTCGGCGCACACAAAGATGCATTCATTGCCGCGCAGGCGCTGAAAACGCACCCAGATATCGGTCTGGATGTATTCCAGCATGTGGCCCAGGTGGATCGGGCCGTTGGCGTAGGGCAGCGCGCTGGTGACCAGAATCTGACGTGGTTTTGTGCTCATCAGCATATGGATTTCATTGAAGGGCACCTCTAATTGTGATCTTTTGCTTTCTGGGGGTGTTAGAAATGACCTCGGAAGCCTCATGTACTAGCGTGTACACTCCAGTTTCTCGGTCATTTCTGCCTACCCAGAAACCAAAGTCTCTGATTTTTAGAGGTGCCCTGAAATTATTCGATGGCGGCGATTGCTCCGTACTGGGTGAAAGTATGCCACAGACCGCGTGATTCCTGTGGGCTATCAAGGGAACGAGTGGCTGTCAATGCTAAAATGCTGAGTCATTTGCCAAGCACTATCCATGAACGACGTTTCTCGCGAGCAGGTTGAAACCGCTTTGCGCGGCTGGAAAGAGCCTTACTTGGGCACGGACCTGGTATCCGCCAATGCAGTACGCGATATCCGTTTGCAGGAGGGCCACGTGGCCGTGGAGGTGGAGCTTGGTTTTCCTTCAAGCGACTATCCTTCACAACTCGCCGTTACGCTACGCGAACTTGTGCAAAAGCTGCCCGGTGTCCGCGAGGCCGAAGTGCAGGTCGGCACGCAGATTCTCTCCCATGCGGTGCAGCGCAATCTCACGCCGCTCAAGGGCGTGAAGAACATCATCGCCGTGGCGTCCGGCAAGGGTGGCGTGGGTAAATCCACCGTGGCCGTGAATCTGGCATTGGCGCTGGCTTCGGACGGTGCGCAAGTGGGCATGCTGGACGCAGACATCTACGGTCCAAGCCAGCCGCGCATGCTGGGTCTTAAGGGTCGGCCTTCCAGTAAGGATGGCAAGCGCATCGTGCCGATGCTGGGACACGGCATTCAGTGCATGTCCGTGGGCTTTCTGGTGGACGAAGAAACGCCCATGGTGTGGCGCGGCCCCATGGTGACCCAGGCGCTCATGCAGTTGATCGGCGACACCGATTGGCAGGATCTGGATTACCTCGTCGTGGACATGCCGCCGGGTACCGGCGATATTCAGTTGACTCTTTCCCAGCGGGTGCCGGTCTCGGGCGCCGTTATCGTCACCACGCCGCAGGAAATCGCGCTTTTGGATGCGCGCAAGGGGCTCAAGATGTTCCAGAAAGTGGAAGTGGGCATTCTCGGTATCGTGGAAAACATGAGCACTCATGTTTGCTCGAACTGCGGCCACGAGGAACACATCTTTGGCGCCGGCGGCGGCGAGCGCATGGCCGCACAATACGGCGTACCGTTTTTGGGCAGCTTGCCGCTGGACTTGCGCATCCGCGAGCAGACTGATAACGGCAATCCGACTGTGGCAGCCGAGCCACAAGGTACAATCGCACAACGTTATCGGGACATTGCACGCCGCGTGGCGGCACAATTGGCACTCGCGGGGAAAGAGTATGCCGGCGCGTTTCCGAAGATTGTAATAGAAGACTAGCGCCGCAGTCGCCACCGTATCCTCTCTCCCCTTGAGGGGAGAGAGTAGAGTGAGGGGTGAGATGGAATCGCGGCTAAAGCCGTTCCTACAAAATATAGGATGAAACCGTGAGTATAAAGTCAGATAGATGGATCCGCCGCATGGCGGAACAACACAAGATGATCGAACCGTTTGAGCCGGGGCAAGTGCGTCAGAATGGCGGCGGCAAGATCGTGTCCTACGGCACTTCCAGCTACGGCTACGACGTGCGCTGTGCTGACGAATTCAAGATTTTTACCAACATCAATAGCACCATCGTGGATCCGAAGAATTTCGATGCCCGCAGCTTTGTGGACTTCAAGGGTGAATGCTGCGTGATTCCGCCGAATTCCTTTGCCTTGGCGCGCACGGTGGAGTTTTTCCGTATCCCTCGCGACGTGCTGGTCATCTGCTTGGGGAAATCCACCTACGCGCGCTGCGGCATCATCGTCAACGTGACGCCGCTGGAACCGGAATGGGAAGGCCATGTGACGCTGGAGTTTTCCAACACTACGCCGCTACCCGCCAAGATCTACGCCAACGAAGGCGTGGCTCAGATGCTGTTCTTCGAATCTGACGAAGTCTGTGAGACGAGCTACAAGGATCGCGGTGGGAAATATCAGGGGCAGAAGGGTGTGACGCTGCCGAAGACGTAAGTACGGAATTTTCCTTGTCCCCTCTCCCTCCTTTGGAGGGAGAGGCTAGGGTGAGGGTGGAATCTAAAATTAGTGCAGGCAGGTTGGGCAAGTATAGCGAACCTCGCCATCTTTGCTTCGGCTATTTATTGCGGTTCGTCCGAAATTCTAGGGCAGTCAAACCCCACCCTGGCCATTAAATGGTGGTAATTCAAGATGTTCCTGAGAATGTTGTCGCAGAAGTTCGGCTTCGAAATTCTGACGTTCCTGTCTATCACCGATGGCATGCCATCGCAGATATACCTGCCAACCCTGTTCTCGAATTAGCACCTCAATTCTTGTTCTAATCCGCCCAGATGGCAAGTTAATTGGGTGGAATCTATAATCACGGAGCCGCACATTGTTTCCATTGCCGCCAAGGTGCGTTGTCTGGCCGATGTAGAGAATGCGCGTCATCCCCACGAGGCGCGGGAATGGTTGCGCCGCTAACAGCGCATATACAGCACCACCCGGATGTATATTCTCGCGCTCCTCTAGCGCAGCGGGCCACGCATACCGGCCTTCAAATTCATAATTCACTCGTCCTGAGACTGACATAAATACTCCCACTCGCGTGTGAGGGTTCGCCAAAAGTATAGCGCGTGTAGTTCGGGGTGAGCTCTTCAGCTGTGCTCAGGGCAGGCGCAGCGAACCCTAACATTTGAAATCGTTGAGTTTCATTTCACTCAACCCAACTTACTTCGCAGTGTCGAGATGGATTTCTGTTAGCAACAGCGTAATAGTGGCTTTGCCGGTCTCGGTCTGCTGCATCTGCACCGGTAGATAATCCAGTTTTGGCGCTAGCCAGAAGGTGGTGACGCGACCTTTTTTCGCGTCGTCGCGCGCGATTTCCACCGTCTCGTAAGTCCCCGCCGGAGTTTTCAGTTGGGTTTCGCCCACGCGCCGCAGGCGGTAGCGGTGAACTTTGTCGTGGCCGAGAACCTTGTAGGCTTCCTGCAGGTGGCCGGCGGCCATGTCCACGGATAGCGCCAGTTGCGCCAGCGCCCGGTCGTAGATGCCGTTCTCGATGGGGATGGTGCGGTGTTCATCCCCATCGTCGCTGTGGGCTACATCCTTGTTCCAGTCGAAGCGGATGCTTTCGGGCTTGTCGTGATCGTTGCCGGCATGTGTGTAGCTGTACAGGAGCGGCTGCAGATTGCCGTTGCTCACCGTGAAATGACTGGTCTCCGTGATTACATCGCTGAAGAACAGCGCTGCAAGTCCGGAGGCTTGTGTCACCGATTGATAGGTGTACGTGCCGTCCTTGTTCTGTGTCAGTGAAAAATTGGCAGTGCCGATACGAAGGTCATTACGGTCTACGGAATAGGTTGCGTGGTACAGCGGAATGACAGGTGTCGCGTCTGCAGCAGCGCTAAACGTGACCAGCAGCAGGATTGTTATTCCCGCCCCCGCCTTCGCGAGGGCAGGCTTCAGCGGAATCCAGAAATTTAAATGCCTGGACCCCCGCCTCCGCGGGGGTGACGAATATGTTAGTCGGCTCCTGATGCTCACGCGATTTCCTCATTGATCTCAAAAACCCGTGGGGCGGCGCACGGTTGACCGTCAAATAACACGCGATTGGCGTCCAGTCTGACCCGATTTTCGGCAAACCAGCGCACCACTAGCGGGTACAGGGCATGCTCACGCTCCTTGACGCGCGCTGACAGGCTTTTCTCGCTATCGTCCGGCTGCACCGCCACTTTGGCCTGGGCGATCACCGGTCCGCTGTCCAGCTCCTCGGTGACGAAATGCACGCTGCAGCCGTGTTCCTTGTCGCCCGCTTCGAGTATTCGGTGGTGCGTATGCACACCTATGTATTTTGGCAATAGTGCGGGATGAATGTTCAATAACCTGCCCCGGTGATGCTGCACAAATCCATTGCTCAGGATGCGCATGAATCCGGCCAGTAATACCAACTCCGGTGCGTAACGCTCGATGACTGTGGCCAGGGCCGTATCGTATTCGTCGCGATTGGTATTCCCAGCAGGCAGTATCACGTGGACGGGGATGTTCGCGGCGATGGCGCGGCGCAAACCGGGTGCATCCGCGCGGCTGCTGATGACGGCACGCACGCTTGCAGGTAGCGTGCCCTGCGTGCACTGATCGAGTATAGCCTGGAGATTGGTGCCTTCGCCGGAGATAAGCACTACCAGCGGCAAAAGCGCGGGGTTCGCATGTTGCTGCGTCATCAGCGGATGACAACACCTTCGCCGCCGCGCACCACACGACCGATGTGCCAGGCCTGTTCGCCGGTTGCGTGCAGCAAGGCGAGTGTGCGTTCCGCATCCGCTTGCGCGACGCACAGGACCATGCCAATGCCCATGTTGAATGTGCGGTACATTTCCTGTTCGGGAATATTGCCTTGCTGTTGCAGCCAATCGAATACGGCAGGCCGCGGCCACGATTTTGTTTCCAGTGTCACACTCAATCCGTCCGGGATCACGCGCGGGATGTTTTCAAGCAGGCCGCCGCCGGTAATATGTGCCAGCGCGTGCAGCGGAACTTGTTTCATGAGTGCCATCAGAAGTTTGACATAGATGCGCGTGGGCGCCAGCAGCACGTCAATGAGCGTGTGGCCGTCGAGCTGATGGTCAAACTTGGCGCCACTCACCGTCAGCACCTTGCGGATCAATGAGTAGCCATTGGAATGTGGGCCGGAAGAGGCGAGGCCGATGATGGCATCACCGGCTGCGACCTGGCTGCCGTCAATAATTTTCTGTTTCTCCACTACGCCCACGGCGAATCCCGCGAGATCGTAATCCTCACCTTGATACATGCCGGGCAGTTCCGCGGTTTCGCCGCCGACGAGCGCACAGCCC
>JBOIBC010000104.1:0-5386 GCA_050739295.1 Gammaproteobacteria bacterium | reverse complement strand
GCTATAGACCAAGCCGCTCGCCACCGGCCCAAGCAAGGGACTGCTATCACGCACCACGGCAGCGCTGATACGGACGCCTGGATACCCGCGGGCGGTTTCAAGGATTGTCTGTCCCATACGACCAGCTGCGCCCAGCAGCGCGATCTTGACCACGGAATCATGCTGTTTCTGGTTAGCGGTCAAGAATGGGCCTGCTCAAAGAAACGTTTTACGCCTTCCAGCCAGGAACGTTCCCGTGGTGAATGCTTGTCACCTCCCGCATGCAACGAGGCATCCAGCTGTTTGAGCAAGTCTTTTTGTTCGCGATTCAGATTCACGGGTGTTTCCACTTCGACCCGGCACAGCATATCGCCGGTGGCACCGCCGCGCACCGGCTTCACGCCTTTGCCCCGCAGACGCAGAACTTTACCCGTCTGGGTTTCAGCCGGAATCTTGAGTGTCACGCGTCCGCCCAAGGTCGGTACTTCCACTTCGCCGCCGAGTGTGGCGGTCAGGAATGATACCGGCGCTGAGCAAATCAGATCCGGGCCTTCACGGGTGAAAATCGCATGCGGGCGCACGGTGATTTCCACATACAAATCGCCCGCCGGACCGCCTTGCGGGCCAGCTTCACCTTCACCGGCAAGCCGGATGCGGTCGCCATTGTCCACACCTGCAGGCACTTTCACCGACAAATTCCGACGCTCCTCCACTCGGCCCTGGCCGTGACATTTGGAACAAGGATCGCCGATGACCGTACCATTGCCATGACAGTGTGGACAGGTTTGCTGTATAGAAAAGAAACCCTGCTGCATGCGCACCTGGCCCTGACCGCCGCACGTGGTACAGGTCTGGGGCTGACTACCTTTGCGGGCACCGCTGCCGTTACAGACATCACAGCGGATAAGGCTCGGCACGCGTATCGTAATGGTGTCACCAAATACTGCCTGTTCGAGTGAAAGTCCCAGGTCATAGCGCAGATCCGCACCACGGTATACGCGCTGACCGCGGCTACCGCGTCGGCCGCCGCCAAAGATATCCCCGAACATGTCGCCGAAGATGTCGCCGAAAGCATCGCCCGGATTGAACCCGCCGCCGCGGGCACCCGCTGCGCTCGCCTCCACACCCGCATGGCCGAATTGATCATAGGCCGCACGCTTGTGCGCATCGGTCAGCACTTCATAGGCTTCACTGATTTCCTTGAACTTGCTCTCCGCATGTGCATCACCACTGTTGCGATCCGGGTGGTATTTCATCGCCAGACGCCGATAGGCCTTTTTGATTTCGGCTTCCGGCGCGCCACGCGCTACGCCCAGCACTTCGTAGTAGTCGCGCTTGCTCATATGAGCAGCACTCTTCCGATACGCTGGTCAGGCACGAACCAGATGATCACCGCCAGCACATCGTCACTGAATGCTTCCAGCCGCCCCTTGCCCATTTGTATTTCCGTCCGAATCAAAGAAACGCCCGCATCTGGACTTGCATCAAGCTCCGGTGCGGGCGGTTGCCTCATGGTTTACCATTAGTATTCAAGCCTGTTTCTTGTCGTCCTTGACCTCTTCAAATTCCGCATCCACCACGTCATCCTTGCCTTTGCCGTCGCCGCCTTGCGATTGTGCATCCCCAGTCTTTGCTTCCTCGGACTTGGCTGCATACAGGCGTTCAGCCAGTTTGGCGGAGGCTTCCGCCAGTGCCTGGGTCTTGGTCTCGATGACGCTCTTGTCGTCTTTCTTGATGACTTCCTTGAGATCGCGAATGGCCGACTCGACCTGGGCGCGTTCCTCGCCTGTGACCTTGTCGCCCAATTCCTTGAGGGTTTTCTCGCTCGAATGCACCAGGTTTTCCGCCTGGTTGCGCGCATCCACCAGCTCGCGGGCTTTGCGGTCTTCTTCCGCGTGAGCTTCAGCGTCTTTCACCATGCGCTCGATATCTTCCTTCGACAGCCCTGAAGACGCCTTGATGGTGATCTTCTGTTCCTTGCTGGTGGCCTTGTCCTTGGCGGACACATTGAGGATGCCGTTGGCATCAATGTCGAAACTCACTTCGATCTGCGGCATGCCTCGTGGCGCCGACGGAATGTCGCTCAGGTCAAATCGACCGAGCGACTTGTTGTCGCGCGCCATCTCGCGCTCGCCCTGCAGCACGTGCACCGTTACCGCCGTCTGATTGTCATCGGCGGTAGAGAACACCTGGGACGCTTTCGTGGGGATAGTGGTGTTCTTTTCGATGAGCTTGGTCATGACACCGCCGAGTGTCTCGATGCCCAGTGACAGAGGCGTCACGTCCAGCAGTAGCACGTCTTTCACATCACCCTTGAGCACACCCGCCTGCACCGCGGCGCCCACGGCCACGGCTTCGTCCGGGTTCACATCCTTGCGCGGCTCCTTGGCGAAGAAATCCTTTACCGCCTCCTGCACCTTGGGCATGCGCGTCTGGCCGCCGACCAGGATCACGTCGTTGATCTCGCTCACGGACAGGCCCGCATCTTTCAGCGCGATCTTGCAGGGCTCCACGGTTTTCTGAACCAGGTCCTCCACCAGCGCCTCCAGTTTGGCGCGGGTCAGCTTGATGTTGAGATGTTTCGGGCCGCTGGCATCCGCCGTGATGTACGGCAGATTGATTTCTGTCTGATGGGTGGACGAAAGTTCAATCTTGGCCTTCTCGGCGGCTTCCTTCAGGCGCTGCATGGCCAGTGGATCCTTGCGCACATCTATGCCCTGTTCCTTGTGGAATTCTTCCGCAATGTAATCAATAACGCGCTTGTCGAAATCCTCGCCGCCCAGGAAAGTGTCGCCATTGGTGGACAGCACCTCGAACTGGTGCTCGCCATCTACTTGCGCGATCTCGATGATGGAAATATCAAAGGTGCCGCCACCCAGGTCGTACACGGCGATTTTCTTGTCACCCGTGACCTTGTCCAGACCGTAGGCGAGCGCCGCGGCGGTGGGTTCGTTGATGATGCGTTTAACTTCCAGGCCCGCGATCTTGCCCGCATCCTTGGTGGCCTGGCGCTGGGAATCGTTGAAATATGCCGGCACGGTGATGACAGCTTCAGTCACCGTTTCACCCAGGTAATCTTCGGCAGTTTTCTTCATCTTCTGCAGCACACGCGCAGAAATTTCCTGCGGCGCCATCTTCTTGCCGTTGATTTCCACCCAGGCGTCGCCGTTATCCGCCTTGACGATCTTGTAGGGCACCATGCCAATGTCCTTCTGCACGACGTTATCGGCAAATTTACGGCCGATGAGCCGTTTGATGGCATACAGGGTGTTTTGGGGGTTGGTGACGGCCTGGCGTTTGGCCGACTGGCCTACCACTACCTCATTGTCCTTGGTGAAAGCCACAATGGACGGTGTGGTGCGGTCGCCTTCGCTGTTCTCGATGACACGGGGCTTGCCGCCTTCCATCACCGCCACACAAGAATTGGTGGTGCCGAGATCTATGCCGATGATTTTGCTCATGTGAAAAATCTCCAAACTGAATGGGGATAAAAATTACAGGTTATTGGTTAAATGGGGCCGAGGTCGGGGCTTTCAAGCAGTGGAATCAGCTGTTTTGGCCACAATCACCCGTGCCGGCCGCAGCAGCCGGCCGTTCAACAGATAGCCCTTCTGCACCGTTTCAAGCACGGTCCCCGGCGAAGCCTCGGTGCTGGCCTGCATGGCTATGGCCTCCTGCTGTTCGGGGTTGAACGCCTCTCCCATGGGTGGGTTCACCTCGCTAACCCCAAAGCGCTCCAGGACCGTGGCCAGCAATTTCAGGGTCATGTCCATGCCTTGCTTGAGACCATCCGCCGACTTGTCGGCTGCGGCAATACCCAACTCCAGGCTGTCCTGGACCGGCAGCAATTCCTGCATAAAACGCTCCAGGGCAAATTTGTGGGCATTCTCTAAATCCCGCTGACTGCGCTTGTGCAGGTTGTCCAGCTCGGCCGCCATACGCAGATACGCATCCCGGTTCTCTGCTGCCTGTTGTTTGGCATCGGTCAGGGCTGCCTTTAGTGTACCTTGCGGATCGACGGCGATAGCCTCGTCATCACCCGCCAACTCATTTGCAGGGGCTGCCGACTGTTTGCTCATCTCGTCCTTCATTTATTCACTCCTAGGCCCGCTGGTAGGCAAAAAAGAAATCTGCCCACAATGCGGATAATTTTCCCAGAGTTATCAGGATCTGGGGTTCACTTGCGCGGGTTCAAGGCCGCACCGAGCAGGCGTGCGGTCAAATCCACGATGGGGATCACCCGTTCGTAGGCCATGCGCGTGGGTCCGATGACGCCCAGCACGCCCACCACTTCGTCGCCAACGCTATAGGGCGCAGTCACCACACTGCACTCGTCCAGAACCCGGTAACCGGATTCCTCGCCGATGAAAATCTGCACGCCCTCGGCTACTACGCACTTGTCCAGCAGATGCAGGATGTCGCGCCGCTGGTTGAAGGCCTCGAACAGGCGCCGCAGCTTTTCCATGTCGGAAAGTTCGGCCCATTCCATCAGATTGGTTTCACCCGCCATGACATAGCTGTGGCCTTCGTCGCGGCCGCGGGTCTCGACCACTTTTTCTGCCATGGTGATGGCCGCCAGCATCAGCTTGTTCATGCTTTCGCGGGTGCGGCGCAGCTCATTCAGCAACTCTGCGCGCACCGCTTGGATGTCCTTGCCGGCAAAATGCGTATTCAGATAATTGCTGATCTGCTGCAAGCTACTTGAATCGTAGCTGCGGTCCAGGTTGAGGATGCGATTCTGTACCTCGCCCTCGTTCACCACCAAGATGGCGAGCACGCGCTGGTCTGAAAGCGGCAAAAATTCGATGTGCCGCCAGGCGATATGCTCACGCCGCGGCAGCGTCACCACACCGGTCATGTGGGTGATGGCGGATAGCATGCTGGATGCGGATGCCAGCAGCGCCTGCGGATTCGGATCTTCGATGTCCAGTTGCTGCCGGATCAACTGCACGTCTTGTTGTCCGAGCGGTTTCACCGTCAACAGTGTATCCACGAAAACCCGGTAACCTTTCACCGTGGGCACGCGACCGGCGGAGGTATGTGGCGCCGTAATAAAGCCCAATTCCTCCAGATCCGCCATGACGTTGCGAATACTGGCGGGGCTGAGATCGAGACCGGAATCCCGCGACAGGGTGCGGGAACCCACCGGTTCGCCGTCACGGATATAGTGCTCCACCAGCACCTTGAGCAGGTGCTGGGAACGCTCGTTCAAGCCTGTTTCTCTCATGCCGCTGGCCATGGTCTCTGGCTGCCGTTTGGTCTCAGGTATGTCTGGCACTCACAATAGGGGAGTGCCAAAGGGAAAGCTAGCAACCGGTCATGAAAACTGTCAAGGCCGTGTACCATTTCACGTCCCCGGGCGGCCATGCTAACGTTGCCAGCCTTATGACCCGCCGCTTTTCAACCA
>JBOIBC010000103.1:0-5417 GCA_050739295.1 Gammaproteobacteria bacterium | reverse complement strand
ATCTACGAACGCGACCCGCAGGGTTATCGGCGGGTGCGCCAGCAAGGAACCGCTGTATTCCCCGCGCGTGTGGAAACCGACGATCTGGCGTTCGTGCGTCTGCGCGCCGGCGACCACGAAGCCGATTTGCATGAATTCAGCAGTGCGCTCGGAACCGAGGGCTATGCGTTCTCCATGGCAGTGCGCGGCAAGCTGATCGGCGCACTGGTTTGCGGACCGCGGCCCGCCGAACAATACACAGCGGACGAACGCGAATTGCTGTATCACGTGGCCCAGCAGACAGGCGCGGCATTGCACGCGCTGCGCAGCCGCGAGCATGAAAAGTTTGTGGATTCCGTGGCCAGCGGAGCGCTGGACGCAGCTAGTGCACGCGAGCTAGCGCGTCAATTAAAAGCGGCTTGGCAACCGGCGTGAAGATCTTGAAATAACATAGATGATTATGACACGACTCAAAATAGAACTGCCGGAGCAATTTCCGTTCAGCACCGAGCTGGATGTGCGCGTGGGCGATCTCAATTACGGCAATCATCTGGGCAACGACGCAGTGCTGACACTGATACATGAAGCCCGCCGGCGCTTCCTGAATTCGCTGGGGATAGAAGAAATTGGCGCGAACGGTATCGGTTTTGTGATTGCCGACGCCGCAGTGGTGTACCGCGCCCAGGCGTTTTACGCCGACCGGCTGCGCATCGAAGTGGCGGTCGGTGAATTCGCTAGCCGCGGCTGCGATTTTTATTATCGCGTCAGCCATGCAACTGACGACCGCGTGGTGGTGGAAGCCAGGACTGGCATGGTGTGCTTCGATTTCCGCGCACAAAAGACCATGGTCTTTCCACCGGCGATGCTGGCCAAGCTGCACAGCCGCACACTGTCATAGTCTCTATTAACGGCAAGTCCACGCTAGAGTATAGTTTCAAGATATTTACAAGCAGCGGGTTTCAAGCCACCCGCCAATCACTCCGCCAACAACAAGCAGGGACTCACCTCGTGTCAGCCGCCATCGCCATCCTCTGGATCATCATCTTCATCGCGTTCAGCCTCACGATCCTGTATCTGCGCACCTCGCTGTTGATTGCGACCGGCCTGTACCTTCTGTATTTCATCATCTACACGCTCATCGGCACCGGCCCCGACTGGCTCACCCTGCTGTTCTGGATCATCTTCCTGGCCATCGCCATCCCGCTCAACATCAAGGAACTGCGCCGCCACTGGATCAGCAAGCCGTTACTCGACATGTTCCGCAAGGTCATGCCTGAGATGTCCGAAACCGAAGCCGCGGCGCTGGAAGCCGGCACGGTGTGGTGGGACGGCGAGTTGTTCAGCGGCAAGCCCAACTGGAAGAAACTGCTTGACACGCCGGCGCCGAAACTCTCCGATGAAGAGCAGGCGTTTCTGGACAAGGAGGTAGAAGAACTGTGCGGGATGCTGGACGAATGGAAGATTACCCATGAGTGGGGTGACCTGCCGCCGCCGGCCTGGGAATTTCTGAAGAAGAAAGGCTTCTTCGCCTACATCATTCCCAAACAATACGGCGGCAAGCAATTTTCGGCGCTGATGAATTCAGAAACCCTGACAAAAATCGCGAGCCGCAGCCCCACCGCCGCCTCCATCATGGCGGTGCCGAATTCGCTGGGTCCCGCGGAACTGCTGCTGCGCTACGGCACCGACGAACAGAAAAACCATTACCTGCCACGTCTGGCTTCCGGTGAGGAAGTTCCCTGCTTCGCGCTGACCTCGCCCACCGCCGGTTCCGATGCCGGTTCACTGACCGACTACGGCGTGATCTGCAAGGGACTGTGGGAAGGCAAGGAAGTCACCGGCATCCGTTTGAACTGGAATAAGCGCTACATCACGCTCGCGCCGGTGGCTACGCTGCTCGGCCTGGCCTTCAAACTCTATGATCCCGAACACCTGGCCGGCACCAAGGACGAATACGGCATCACCTGCGCGCTGATCCCGGTGACGCTGCCGGGCATCAGCATCGGCCGGCGGCATTTCCCGCTCAACATCCCGTTCCAGAACGGCCCGACGCAGGGCCAGGACGTGTTCGTGCCGGTGGACGCCATCATCGGCGGCATGAAGATGGCGGGCCAGGGTTGGCGCATGCTCATGGAATGCCTGGGTGCGGGCCGCGCCATCTCGCTGCCCTCCAATACCACCGGCGGCGCGCGCCTGGGTGTGTATACCACTGGCGCTTACACCCGCGTGCGCAAGCAGTTCAACTTGCCGATCGTCAAATTCGAGGGCGTGGACGAAGTACTGGGACGCATGGGCGGCCTGCTGTATTCCATGGAAGCGGTACGCACCATGACCGCGGCCTCCATTGACCAGGGCGAGGAACCGGCGGTGTGCGCGGCCATTTCCAAATACCACGTCACCGAGATGGGCCGCTTGGTCGGCAACGACGCCATGGACATCCACGGTGGCAAGGGCATTCAATTAGGTCCGCGCAATTATCTGGGGCGCGGCTATGAATCCATTCCCATCGCCATCACCGTGGAAGGCGCGAACATCCTGACGCGCAATCTCATGATCTATGGCCAGGGTGCCATCCGCTGCCACCCTTATGTACTCAAGGAAATGCGCGCGGCTTCCATGAGCGAACATGCTGCCACGGAGGCGCAGCAGGCAACCACCGATGAGCAGCGCGCAACGGCGATGCACGAATACACTACCGCACTCAAGCAATTCGACGACGCTTTGTTCGGCCATGCCGGACTCGCCCTTAGCAATGCCGCGCGCTCGCTGATCTTGGGCCTCACCAGTGCGAAATTCACGCAGGTGCCGATGCAGGGGCCGACGCGGCGTTTCTACCAGCACATCAACCGCTTCAGCGCCGCCTTCGTGCTGGCGTCGGATGCTGCCATGCTGACGCTCGGCGGCGCGCTCAAGCGCAAGGAAAAACTCTCAGCGCGGCTGGGCGACATCCTGAGCTACATGTACATCGCTTCGGCGGTGCTCAAGCGCTACGAGGATCAGGGCCGGCCGAGCGAGGACCTGCCGCTGGTGGAATGGGCCTGCCGTCAGGCCCTGTATCACCTGCAGGAACAGATGCACGGCTTCCTGCGCAATTTCCCCAACCGCTGGGTGACCGTGGTACTGCGCTTCCTGATCTTCACCCGCGGACGCACGTACTCGGCGCCGCCGGATGAATGCGGACACCGCATCGCGGAATTGTTGAGTACGCCCAGCGCTACCCGCCAACGCCTGACACACAACACCTACACTGGCGACAAACTCGGCCCCGTGGGCATGTTCGCGGAGGCGCTGGAGCTTGCCATCAAACTGGAACCCCTGCATAAAAAGATCCACGCCGCCATCCGCGCCGGTGACCTCAAGCTTGCACCCGGCACTTCGCCGATTATTGCCGCAGGGGAAGCGGGCATCATCGGCAAGCAGGAAGCACAACAGTTGCAGCGCCTGGAGGAACTCACCACCGAGATTTGCGCGGTGGATGACTTCGCGCCGGATGAACTGGGCACCAAACCCTTCCCGCCGCACCTTGTGCGTGGTTGAACGCGGTTTTCCGGGGCGCGCATCTCATCCCGCCGTCCGGCATGGCTAACGATCCCCTCATTTACGAAGTTACGCTGGATGTGAAACGGCGTGCCGCCAAACGCTTTGATGCCTGGCTCAAGCTTCACATGCGTGACATGCTCACCTTGCCGGGGTTTCTGGACGCGCGCTTGCTGCCTCCCGACCAGGTTCCGGCTGGCACCGATCCCGGCATATTGCGACGCGTGGTCCAGTACCGGCTTGCCAGCCGCGCCGATCTGGAAAACTACCTGGGCCAGCACGCGGCGCGCATGCGCGCTGAAAGTGTGCGCTACTTCGGCAAGCAAGTGCGCGCCAGCCGTCGGCTGCTGGACACCGATGGTCAGGAACTGGTACTCGGCCAGGATGTGGCCGCGGCGCTGGCACAACCTCTGTTGCGCTGTCTGAACTGCAACGCGCCATTAAAAGGCAAATTCTGCTCCGAATGCGGCCAACCGAGCCACACTTATGCGGCGCCTCTACGAGCAGATATTGAGGACTTCTTCGGCAACCACGTCGGCTTCGACACCAAGTTCTTCCGCAGCATCGGCCCGCTGCTGTTCCGGCCTGGGTTTCTGTCGCGCGAATACTCCGCCGGCCGGCGCGTCCGCTATATCAACCCGTTGCGCCTGTATTTCTTTAGCAGCTTGCTGTTTTTCTTCGTTGCCTGGACGTTTGCAAACCCGCAATTCATGCGTATCAACGATTCGGGCCCGGGTGTGAAAAGCAGCCATGCGCTAACTCAAGCCGAACGACAGAAAATCGAAAGCAATCCCTATCTGTCTGTCAAGCAAAAGAAACTGATCATTGCCAGTGCGCAGAACTCGCCGCAGGGCAGCCCCGTATCAGACGTGGAGCACGACAACAACAAGAATTTCAACATGTTCGGCAAACAAATCAACATGACCAAGACGGAATTCACGGCCAGGATCACCCACGCCTTCGAAACGAGTCTGCCAAAACTGATGTTCGTGTTCCTGCCGCTGGTGGCACTGCTGTTGAAGCTGTTTTATCTCCGCTCGCGGCGCTACTACATGGAGCATCTGGTTTTCACGCTGCACAATCATGCGTTCGTGTTCGTGGCCATGCTCTTCATGGTGCTGGCAGCTATTCTTGCCAAACATGTCGCCTGGGCGGTGTCACCAGCGCATTATTTCAACGTGATTGTCGGTTGGTATATGGCGATCTACATCTTCCTGGCCATGCGGTTTTACTACCGACAATCCTTCTTCAAGACCCTGTTCAAATACCTGCTGATTGGATTCATCTACTGGGTGACAATGTTCATCACCTTCGTGACCGGCATGATCGTAATTTTTGCCGGGTTGGTCGCGACCTGATCGGCTATCGGGAATAAATGACTAAGCGCAAACGCGGTTGCGGCCGCTGTGCTTGGCTTCATACAGTCTCTCATCGGCGGCAGCGATGATTTTATCCACTTCGTAATCCGGCGTCGCGGCGGCCACGCCGAAACTGATGGTGACCGCGAGCCCCGACTGTATCTTGTCCCACTGGTTGGCTTCCACCTGTTGCCGGATCTTCTCGCATATCGAAACGGCGTTCACCAGCGAGGTCTCGGGAAAACACAACAGGAATTCTTCGCCGCCGTAGCGCGCGATGATATCTATGGAGCGGCACTGGGCGCGCAGGATATTGGCAACCGCGCGCAGTACGGAATCCCCAACCATGTGTGAAAACCGGTCATTGACCACCTTGAAATGGTCAATATCCGCCATGACCAGAGTGAGTTCGCGCTTATAGCGCTGCGCGCGGCTCATTTCATGGCCGAGCCGGTCATACAGATAACGGCGGTTGTACAGACCGGTGAGTCCGTCTTCGAGCGTTTGCCGCTGGAGTTTGATCAACAATTTCTGATTTTCCTG
>JBOIBC010000102.1:0-5423 GCA_050739295.1 Gammaproteobacteria bacterium | reverse complement strand
CAACAACCATAAGCACTTATCCTATGCCTATGGTTACGAAACGCCCTAATTACCAAAAACAATGCGGCGCTTTCCATTTGAAAAGCGCCGCATGAAAACCGGACCGAGTAGCCTGATCAATACAATCAATACATCCGGATACGGCGTGACTGCTCGCGGGAAAGTTTCTTCAAATGGCGTTTCACGGCCGCGGCCATCTTGCGCTTGCGTTCCTGGGTGGGCTTTTCGTAGAACTCACGGCGGCGCAGTTCGGTCATGACACCGGCTTTTTCGCAAGAACGCTTGAAGCGGCGCAGGGCGGCGTCAAAGTGTTCGTTATCCTTCACACGTACGCTGGGCATGCAGTTCTCACCTTCAATTTATGGTTTGCCCCAGCCCCCGAGCGGCCGGAAAGGGCGGGAATTCTACCGGCCGGCGTGTAGAATTGCAAAAACGAGGGCGAAAATGCGGGTTCTGGGCATCGAGACTTCCTGTGACGAAACCGGCGTCGCCGTCTATGACGGCGAACGCGGATTACTGGCGCATGCCCTGTACAGCCAGATACCGCTGCACGCCGAATACGGCGGCGTGGTGCCTGAACTCGCGTCCCGTGACCACATCCGCAAGCTACTGCCCATGATCCGCGCGGCACTCGCCAAATCCGGCAGTGCGCCGGAACAGATTGACGGCATCGCCTATACCGCCGGACCGGGCTTGATGGGCGCGCTGTTGGTGGGCGCCTGCCTGGCGCGCGCCTTGGCGTTTGCCTGGAGAGTACCTGCCATCGGCATCCACCACATGGAAGGGCATCTGCTGGCGCCGATGCTCGAAACACCCGCGCCGGCTTTTCCGTTCGTGGCCTTGCTGGTGTCCGGCGGCCACACCTTACTGGTGGATGTCCAGGGTGTGGGCCGGTACCAGACTTTGGGTGAGTCCGTGGATGATGCGGCCGGCGAAGCGTTCGACAAGGTCGCGAAACTCCTGGGTCTGCCGTATCCGGGCGGACCGGCGCTGGCGAAGTTGGCAGAGCAAGGCGTAGCCGGACGTTTCAAATTTCCGCGGCCCATGACCGACCGGCCGGGACTGGATTTCAGTTTCAGCGGTTTGAAGACCGCGGTGCTCACCGCGCAGAAACGTGCGCCGGACGATATCCAGACCAAAGCCGATATGGCGCACGCTTTTGAAGAGGCGGTGGTGGATACCCTGGTGATCAAGTGCGAACGTGCTCTCGAGCAGACTGGCCACCGCCGGCTGGTGGTGGCCGGTGGCGTGGGTGCGAATCGCAGATTGCGTGCTCGCCTTAAAGAGCGGGTGATGCAACTCGGCGGTGAGGTGTTCTATCCACGTCTGGAATTCTGCACCGACAACGGCGCCATGATCGCGTATGCCGGTTACCTGCGGCTGGCGCACGGAGCAAAACCATCCCCAGTGGCGGTGACCGCGCGCTGGCCGCTGGACGATTTGACTGCAGCCTGAATTCAAGGAATATGAATATGGATACAGTTTTTATCCGCGATCTGCGTGTCGAAACCGTCGTGGGCATTTACGATTGGGAGCGGCGCATCAAACAGATTGTCAGTCTCGATCTGGATATGGGTACCGACATCGCCCGCGCCGCCAACAGCGATCGCATCGAAGATACGCTGGACTATAAAACCGTGGCGAAGCGCGTTGCCCAGTTCGTGAGCGAAGCCGAATTCCAACTGGTGGAAACTCTGGCGGAAAAGGTCGCGGCGCTCATCCTGGAAGAATTCAAAGTCGGGAAAGTGAAAGTGACGCTGCACAAACCCGGCGCGGTGAGCGGCAGCAAGAGCGTCGGCGTGATTATAGAAAGAAACACGCCATCCACATGACCGACATCTTCGTGGGCATCGGCAGCAACGTCGAACCGGAACGGCGCGTATGCGAAGCGGTGCGGGGTCTGCGGCAACGCTTCGGTGCGCTGCGCATATCGCCTGTATATCGCAATCCCGCCATGGGTTTCAAAGGCGATGATTTCCTGAACCTGGTGGTGGCATTTCAAAGCAGCGAAGACGTGACTGCAGTGCATCGCGCACTGGACGAAATTGAATCGCGCAGCGGCCGGCTGCGCGGCGGGCCGCGATTCGCCCCCCGTACCCTGGACCTGGACCTGCTCTTGTACGGCGATTTGATTTCCGAATCTCCTATCAGGTTGCCGCGCCGGGAAATCCTCAAATACGCCTATGTGCTCAAACCGCTGGCGGACCTCGTGCCGGAGCGGCGTCATCCTCTCACCAGCCGGAGTTTCGCGGATCATTGGCGGGAATTCGACGCGGCCGGCCAGCCGCTTGTGGCGGTGCCGCTCAAGGGTTTATAACACCCTGTGGGGGTGAGGAGTCTTTCCTATGCGCAAGTTGCTTCCAGGGTTTCTGGTTTGTATTTTTTTGTTGCTATTGTCCGCTTGCGGCGGGTCGGAAACTGTTTCCCAAACCCAGAGCAACACCGGCAACTGCTCGATCACTGGCCAGAATCAGCAGATCCTCGCCACCATGCAGTCCTGGTATTACTGGAATCAGTACCTGCCCAGCGGCATCAATCCCGCCGATTACAGTGACACCACTTCGTTTCTGGACGCGCTGTTGTATCAGCCGCTGGATCGTTTCAGTTATATCACTACCCAGGCGGCGAACCAGGCGTTTTACGGCGCCGGGCAGTATGTGGGCATCGGCATCAGCGAAGAAGTCGTGAACGGCAATCAACTGCAACTGACCGATGTCTATCCGGACAGCCCCGCTGCCGGTGCCGGGTTCGTGCGCGGCGGCTACATTCTCTCAATAGGCGGTACGCCAGTGGCCACGCTCATCGCCAATAACCAGTTGAATGCGGCTTTGGGCCCGGCGAACGTGGGCGTGGCGGTAACACTGGAATACCAGCCCCCGTCCGGCAGCACCCAGACCGTTACGCTCACCAAAGCCGTCGTCACCCAGCCCAACGTGTCGCTGGTGCAGACTTTCAATGCCGGCGGCCACACGGTCGGCTATTTCTTCTTCCAGAATTTCATCACGCCTTCCACCGACGAACTGCAACAGGCCTTCGCCCAGCTCCAGAGTGCAGGTGCGAACGAGTTGGTGATAGACGAACGCTATAATGGCGGCGGTCTGTTGTCCGTCGCGCAATTTCTCGGCTCGCTCATCGTCGGCAACGGTGATACCGGTCAGACCTTCGCCACGCTCAACTTCAACAGCCAGCATACAGACCAGGATCAGACACTCGCGTTTCAGAACGTCTCGAATGCGCTGAACCTGAACCGCGTGGTGATCATCACCACCGACGCCACCGCTTCCGCCAGCGAACTGCTCATCAACGCACTCAAACCCTACATTGACGTGGTGACCGTCGGCAGCACCACCTTCGGCAAACCGGTGGGCGAAAACGGTTTCAACTTTTGCAGCAACGTGCTGTATCCCATGA
This sequence comes from Gammaproteobacteria bacterium, assembly GCA_050739295.1. Taxonomy (GTDB): domain Bacteria; phylum Pseudomonadota; class Gammaproteobacteria; order Natronospirales; family REEB76; genus REEB76. Next base: position 2,012 of record JBOIBC010000102.1, on the reverse strand, counting down.
CCTTCAAGATGACCAACGCGGCCGGCTACGGGGATTACTTCAGCGGTTTCGCGCCCACCTGTCCGGCGATGGATGATCTGAATCAGCCACTGGGCAGCAGCAGCGAAGCCTCGCTTTCCACCGCGCTGTATTACATCGCCAATGGCACCTGCGGACCGAATGCCGCTGCGGCAGCGCGTGCTATTGCACGAGCGGAAGCGTTGCGACCATCACCGCAGCGGTATGGCTGGCAGAATCTGGTGAACGCGTATTGAACCAAGTTTTGCATTTTATAAGGCGAGATCCATGTGTGTGACATATGGAATATTTATGAGACCATTTACCTGCCTTTTAGGCGTACTCATTCTTTCGGCCTGCGCAGTCAACATGCCGTCGCCATCAAACACGCATACTTCACCTATCGTCGCAGACGGTACTGTTTATCAAGCTGTATGGGAGTACACGAGTCCAAGCCGCATCAATAGTATTGCTTCACAATCGGTTAACCATGAAGGCTACGCTACGTTCACGTTCATTGTACGGTCAAATGGAAGCGTGGCAGGTATTGAGAAAGAGCAAGTGCTACCGAAGAATGCCGATGTCAGCAGCCTCGCGGATTACCTGAAAGCCGGACGATTCGTGCCCGTATACAAGCATGGTGAATCCGTGGAGAGCTATCAGTCATATACGTTTTATTATGGAGGTATGACATATCTGCAATATTTGCGTGAAACTTGTGAACACGAAGGGAATAGGGGTAATCCTCCATCCGGCAGTGGAATTGACTCTGTTCACACGCCTTTCTGCACACGAGTTCAATATCCTGGCTTCTTGGCCTATCGGTTCTTGCTTTTGCCGACTCGGGCGGCATGTTCAAGAGCTTCTCGTTACAGTTGTGAGTTTGGGAGCGTCACAGTCTCATTTGAGCTGGGCAGCGATGGCTATGCAAGAGACGTAACAGTTCTGAAATCCGACGCGGGTGATCTAATAGACATCGTTGCCAAGAAATCGGTCGAAAACTGGTATTTCGTGCCAAGTGCTGGAAACAAACTCCCTACTAAAAGCAACTACACAATTGTGCTGAATTATCAAAGATAAAGTTGACTTTTCTTTTTACCTCATTGCCAACCGATACTGCGACCCCCATCCACCACCAGGATCTGGCCGGTCACATACTCCGCATCGCGCACCAAATAAATGATGGCATCGGCGATATCGTCCGGCGAGCCGGCGCGCTTGAGTGCGGTGTTGTCAAGGATGGTCTGTTTGGCTTTTTCATCCAGTCCTTGCGCGGGCCACAGTATCGGTCCGGGCGCGACGCCATTGACGCGCACTTCCGGCCCCAGCTCGCGGGCCAGTGACAGCGTTATCATCTCGAGTCCCGCCTTGGAGGCACAATAGACCGTATGTTCGCGTAACGGCCGATGCGCGTGGATGTCCAACATGTTGATGATGACGCCGCGGCTTTTTTTCAGATGCGGCGCCGCGGTCTGACACAGAAAGAACGGAGCCTTGAGATTGCTGATCATGAGGTCATCCCAATCCGACTCGCTGACTTTGCCGATAGGTGTGGGATAAAACATCGAAGCATTATTTACCAGCAGATCCAGCGAGCCCCACTGCAAACTGGTTTTGATGAGCGAAGCAAAGCCGTCAATATCCGCGAGATCCGCCTGGGCCGGTACCGCGGAATCCCGGCGGATTTCATTCAATGCTTGGCACAGCGCCTGGGCGTCTTGTTCCGAACTGCGGTAGTGCACCACCAGGTTCATGCCTTCCGCGTGCAACCGCCGCGCCGTCACCGCGCCGATGCGTCGCGCCGCGCCGGTAACGAGTGCCGTCTTGCCATCCAGGTTTCGGGTATCATTTTTCATCGCTGCATCTTATATCGTTCAGCCCACTACCATTAAACCAGAAACCCGTGTTGCCCATCAGACACTCCATGCAGGATTTGCCCAGGCCTTCGCCGGAAGCCTTGACCCACAGCGAGCGTTTGCGTGCGCGGATCCGCGCCGAGATTGTTGCACAGGGCG